>WFQA01000161.1 GCA_015487255.1 Paracoccaceae bacterium
CATCCCCAGCACCCCTATACCCGGCTTTTGATCGACTCCATCCCCTGGCCCAATCTGGACCAGCGCTGGGGTGAGCAAAAGATTATCACCCGCGAGTCCAGCGGGGCAGGGCATGGCTGCCCGTTCTTTAGCCGATGCGCCCAGGCCAATGAGCAATGCAAAAACCCCGCGCCTTTGTTCAGCATTGCCCCCCATCAGGCGGCGGCGTGCTTTCTGCACAGCAACAAACCCGAGCTGGAAGCGGCCGGAATTTCTGAGACCTTACCGACATGAGTATTTTTAGCCTCAAAAAACACCAAAACCACGCCGTTTTGCCGCCGCCTGTTAAATGCGGCCGATATAAGAATTTGGAGCGCTAACATGAAAATTGCACTTACAGGGGGCAGTGGCAGGCTCGGGCAAGCTATCCAGGCTGAGGCGCGGCGGCGAGGGCACGGCGTTGTCAGCATTGATTTGATGCAGCCGACCAGCCAGGAACCAGCGCCAAACCTGTGGTTCATCAAAGCCGATACCCGTAACTTTGAGCAGTTGGAAAAGGCATTTGAGGGGTGTGATGCCCTGATCCACATGGCTGCCATTCCCTCACCGGGAAAATTGCCGGACCATCAGGTGCACAACAACAATGTTGTTGGCAGCTATAATGCCTTGCGCGCGGCGGTCGAGCAGGGGATTACCATTGTGTGCCTCGCTTCAAGCGTTAACGCGATTGGGCTGCTATTCAGCCAAAACCCCCGGTTTGATTACTTTCCGATTGACGAGGCGCATCCAAATTATTGCGAGGACCCTTATAGCCTTTCCAAATGGATCGGCGAGCAGCAAGCCGATGCCTTTGCCCGCCGCTACCCTGATATGCGCATTGCCAGTATGCGGTTTCATTTAACCGCGGAGACCCGCGCTGACGGGGCGCGGATAAATTCGACCAATGACAAGCTCGGGGCCAAACAGCTTTGGGGCTATACCCGTTTTGACGCCGCCGCCGATGCCTGCCTGCGCAGCCTTGAGGCGAGGTTTTCCGGCCATGAGGTATTTTATATCGTGGCACCCGATACCACCGAAGAGACCGATAGCCGTGCCCTGGCAGCGCGCTATTACCCCGATGTAAAAATGAAATCCATGCTTGAAGGGCGGCAAAGCTTTTTCAGCACCGCCAAAGCGGAACGCGTGCTGGGCTGGGTGCATGACAACCCGCAAGCCGCAGCAAATAACCCAAACCAAAAATACCCGGAAGGAACATAGAATGAAAATTACTGAAATTCGGGTGATCGTATCCTCACCGGGACGCAATTTTGTTACCGTGAAGGTGATCACCGATGAAGGGCTATACGGTATCGGCGATGCGACCGTGAATGGCCGGGAGTTGGCGGTTGTCAGTTATCTGGAAGAGCATGTTATTCCCTGCCTCATCGGGCGGGACCCGATGCAGATCGAGGATATCTGGCAATATCTTTATCGCGGCTGTTACTGGCGGCGCGGCCCGATTACCATGGCGGCGATCTCCGGCATTGATATCGCGCTGTGGGATATAAAGGCCAAGGCGGCCAATATGCCGCTTTATCAGCTATTGGGCGGGGCTTCGCGCAGCAAAATCATGTGCTATGCCCATGCGCAGGGGCGCAGCATAGATGAGGTGGTCGAGGCGGTTATGGCCAAAAAAGAGGATGGCTATGTGGCGATCCGCGCCCAATCCGGCGTGCCGGGGTTTGAAGGAATTTATGGAATTGGCAGCAGCAAGGGCGAAAAAAACTCTCGGGCCCGGATCAAGAACCTGCCAAAAGAAGAGGTGTGGTCAACCGAGAAATACCTGCCCCACATCCCGAAAGTATTTGAAAAACTGCGCGACGTGGTTGGCTGGGATACCCATCTTTTGCATGATGCACACCACCGGCTAACCTCGATTGAGGCCGCGCGGCTTGGCAAGGATCTGGAGCCTTATCGGTTGTTTTGGCTGGAAGACCCGGTGCCAGCCGAAAATCCGGAAAACTATAGGTTGATTCGCAAGCACACCACCACACCCATTGCGCTTGGCGAGATTTTCAACACCATCTGGGATGCGCGCCAGTTGATGGAAGAACAGTTGATTGACTATATCCGCACCACCTCGGTGCATGCGGGCGGGGTTACGGGCTTGCGGCGGATATTCGATTTTGCCTCGGTCTACGGTATTCGCACCGCCTGTCATGGCCCGAGTGATGTATCGCCGGTGGCGATGGGGGCCAACCTGCATATTGATCTTTGGGTGCCCAATTTTGGCATTCAGGAGTTTTCGGGCTATCGTGAAGCAACCCATGAGGTTTTCCCGCATGCGTGGTCGCGTGATGGTGGCTATTTGCACCCTGGTGAGGCGATCGGGCATGGGGTGGATATTGATGAGGATCTGGCGGCAAAATACCCCTATAAACGCGGATATTTGCCAGTGAACCGGCTACAGGATGGCACGCTTTGGCATTGGTAAACCCATGAACGGCTTTTATATAGGCACCTATTCCAAGCCTTTGGGCAATATGCAGGCCAATGGTGAGGGCATCTACCATTCTGTGCTGGAGCCGGAAACCGGTGCTTTTGGCCGCGCACTATTGGTGGCCGAAGCGGTAAACCCCTCCTATCTCGCCTGGGGGCCGGGGCGGGGCAATCTTTATGCCACCCGTGAGGTTTTTGCTGCGGATGGCCCGGCTTTGCTGGCCTATAAGCTTGGCAAAGATGACAGGTTGGAAAAGCTGGGCGAGGCACCGGTGAAGGGCGAGCTTCCCTGCCATTTGGATGTGGATGAGCGCGGCAGGTTTTTGGCCTCTGCCCAGTATAAAACCGGCAACGCATTGGTTTTTAAGCTTTTACCTGATGGCGGCATCGGGCAGGAGCTGCAAGATATTCGCCATCATGGCTCTGGCCCAAATCCTCATCGCCAAGAAGCCCCCCATGTGCATTTTGTGAAATTCACCACCAACCCTGACGAACTGGTGGCGGTTGATCTGGGAATTGACCAGCTGCTGCGCTACCCTGTTGAGCCGATGTCAGATAACCTTGATGCAGAAAACCCAATGGTGGTGAAGGTTTTTCCGGGGGCGGGGCCTCGGCATTTTGTCATGTCGCCCGATGGAAAACACGTGTATTTGTTTAGCGAAATGAGTGCTGAAATATTCCACTTTGAGCGTGACGGGCTGCGCTGGTGCCAGCGGCAAACCATCCCTGCCTGCCCCGGGGCATCCGCCGTTTCGGGGGCCGCCATTCGCCTTTCACCCTGCGGAGCATATCTTTATGTGTCCGAGCGCAGCCGCTCCGAAATTATCTGCTTTGCCATTGACCCGCCCAGCGGTGCGCTGGTGTTACAGCAGCGGATCCCCAGCGGCGGGCTTGGCCCCAGAGATTTTGCCCTGACAAAAGACGGGCGGTTTATGGTGGTCGCCAACCAGCTTTCAAACAGCTTGACCAGCCTGCGGATTGACCAAAAATCGGGGCAGATGCAGGCAACCGGCCATGAACTGGCGATCGGCAGCCCGGTCTGTGTGCTGCCATGAGGAAAATCGCCTGTATCGGGGAAGCGATGATTGAGTTGAGCTTTCCTGCGGGGCGGCGCTCGCAAGCCAATGTCGGGTTTTCAGGAGATGCGCTGAACACTGCGGTTTATCTAAAGCGTGCCATTGGGTCGCAGGCTGAGGTTGCTTTTATATCCGCGCTTGGCTGTGATCAATTCTCAGCGCAGATGGTTGCCTTCATAGAGCGCGAGGGCGTGTGGGTTGATAAAATCAAGCGTATTCCCGAGCGGCTGCCCGGGCTTTATGCCATTATGACCAACACTGACGGCGAGCGCAGCTTTACCTATTGGCGAGAAAACTCCGCCGCGCGGATGATGTTTGAACAACAGGATTTTAGCGCTTTAGACGGGTTTGATACCCTCTATTTTTCGGGCATTACGCTGGCGATCCTGCCAAAAGTAACGCGACAGGCATTTCTTGAGCGCGCCAGGGCCCTGCGTCAGAAAAAAGGCGTTACGGTTATTTTTGATTCCAACTATCGCCCCGGTCTTTGGGAAAGTGAGGCCGAAGCGCGGGTCTGGGTTGAGGCGGCGTGGCGTATTACGGATATCGCCCTACCCTCTCTGGACGATGAAATGGCGCTGTTTCGGGATGCTGGTCTGAATGGGGTTTCAGCCCGGCTCAAAAGCTATGGTATCAAGCAGGGTGCGATAAAAAACGGTGCCGCTGGCCCAACCTCCATCGCTGACATCGGTCAAAAACCCGATTACCCGCAAGCCAGAACCGTGGTGGATACAACCGCCGCAGGAGATAGCTTCAATGGCGCGTTTATTGCGGCACTGGCAGGCGGGCAAGGCCTGCAAGATGCCTTGACCCTTGCCCATAAATGCGCCGCCAGGGTTGTTGGGATTTCCGGTGTTTTTGAAGAAGTATAGACTTGGTTAAACCAGTAATACCAAATAAGAAAGATTGAGATGGATTGACATTCCAGAGGCGTTCTAACAGTAAGGCATGGCTCAAAGGCCGCCGAATTTTCCGTATATAATGTAATATCGTAAGGGTGTAGCGAGGTTTGTGCAAAATTACTTGATCTCACCTTTGATCAAAGCTACAAATAATAGTAGTCATACCATAATTATTGGTGACGGATATTTTTCTTTGCTGCCCGTTGCCAATTTAGGAGAATGTTTTGGATATCAATGAAACCCGATTAATTGGCCGCACCAATATTTCCATGCCGATATTTGGCCTTGGGGCAAACCCGCTGGGCGGCCTGTATGAGCCTATTTCGCAG
The DNA here is from genome assembly GCA_015487255.1 of Paracoccaceae bacterium. Classification (GTDB taxonomy): domain Bacteria; phylum Pseudomonadota; class Alphaproteobacteria; order Rhodobacterales; family Rhodobacteraceae; genus UBA3077. The sequence continues at coordinate 4,765 of WFQA01000161.1, forward strand.
GAAGATGTGGCCAAAACCATTGATCGCGCCTATCAGGTCGGCGTTAGGTTTTTTGATCTTGCCCCGG
>WFQA01000162.1 GCA_015487255.1 Paracoccaceae bacterium
GACATGGCTGCATGTGTTTCCGTTTTCAGCCCGGGAAGGCACGCCCGCAGCACGCATCCCTCCGGTGGACGGGCGCATAGTAAAAACCCGTGCCGCCCGGCTCAGAGCACTTGGCGAAGCGAGGGTGGCGGATTATCTGGCCGGGCAGGTCGGCATGCGGCACCGGGTGCTGGTGGAAAAGTCAGATATGGGGCGTACAGAGGGCTTTGCCGAGGTGCGCTTTGAGCAGCCACAGCCGGTGGGGCAAGTTGTGGAGGCGAGGATCACAGGCCAGCGCCAAAAACAGCTGGAAGGGGAGCTGTTGCCTTTTGGGGGGGGGCGACGGGCGATGAATGGGGCCATCTGAGGAAGTGGATAATGGCCTCCTGCCTAAATTCTGCGGTGCGCTTTGACCCCATAGCCGTTCTCTTTTTGCGCAATACGCGGCTAAAGGGGCGGCACAGTTCCGCGACAGGTCCAGACCCATTTTCAGTTCGTGGCTTGCCCTGAGTTTATCTGGTTTATTATGTGTTACGCTTTTGTTGGTGCCTTATATGTGGCGCTGCAATTTTGGCCATTAATGATAACTACTAACCTAGGTTAGTAGTTATCATGCATAGGTATAATGCTTTTTAAAACAATGTATTAAAGGGTGGCTTTGTGACAACCTCTTGGCCTCACCTGGATAATTTTGGTGCCTATAGCACGCAAAAGCGATTTTTTCAGGATTAAAGAGACCCACGACGCGCCGCATACAGCGATCAAATTTGGGTCGCGAGCTATAAGAGCGACTTGAGAGCGGCAGGCGCCCGCATTTTACGTAATTTTGTGCCGTATTCGGGCTTGCTCGAGCTGGGGGTCAGGCTTATAACCAGCCCACAGACGGTGCTCCATTCTGGAGCTGGAAGCGCGTCTGGTGGCGGTCGACCCAAACCGGGGGCCAAAGCCGGAACTGTCAATGACACGGCGTTTCCTTCGCTAAACTGAAGGAACATACTATGAAAACCATCCCCCAAATCACCCTCCCGGCAGGGGCCTGAGCATGAGCAAGATCGGTGTAATGGTCTGCGGGCATGGCTCTCGCAGCCAAAAGGCAGTAGATGAATTCGCGCAAGTCGCCAAGGGGCTAAAGGCCCATTTCCCCGGTTGGCCAGTGGATTATGGCTATCTGGAATTCGCCAACCCGGTGATGCGTGACGGGCTGGACAACCTGCGCAATCAGGGTTGTGACCATATCCTCGCCGTGCCCGGCATGCTGTTTGCCGCCATGCACGCCAAAAATGACATCCCCACCGTGCTCAATACCTACGCCGCCAAAAACGGCCTGCGGGTGGATTATGGCCGCGAGCTGGGGGTAGACCCCAAAATGCTCGATGCAAGCGCCGACCGGATCAATGAAGCAGTGGCAAGCGCCAATGAAGCCCACGGCGAGGTGGCCCTGCACGAGACCTGCCTTGTGGTCATCGGGCGTGGTGCCTCGGACCCGGACGCCAATGCCAATGTCTCCAAAGTGGCGCGGCTGCTGCAAGAGGGGCTGGGCTTTGGCTGGTGTGAGGTTGGCTATAGCGGCGTGACCTTCCCGCTGGTCGAGCCATGCCTCAACCATGTGGCGAAGCTGGGCTACAAGCGGGTGATCGTGTTTCCGTATTTCCTGTTTGCCGGGGTGCTGATCGACCGGATTTACGGCTTTACCGACGAGGCGGCGCAGAACCACCCCGGGATCACCTTCGTCAAGGCGGGTTATCTCAATGACCACCCGAAGGTGATCGAGACCTTCGCTGAGCGGGTGCGGGAGATTCTCGACGGCGAGAACAACATGAATTGCGGCATGTGCAAATATCGCGAAACCGTGCTGGGCTTTGAGGCCGAGCAGGGCGCGGTGCAGGAAAGCCACCACCACCATGTGGAGGGCCAGGGGGCCAATGCGCCGGGGGCCACGGTCGAAACCTGCGAATTATGCGATGATTTCTGCACCGGGGCCTGCCGGCTGGATATGGACCACCATCATCACCACGAGCATTCCCATGATCACGGGCATCATCACCACCATCATGACCATGCCCACCCCGAATACCCGCAGGCCGACCATCCGCTGGGGCCGGAATCCGTGCGCGCGCGGCTCAAACCGTGAGTTATGAAAAAGACCCGTCGGCGATTTACGCGCAATCTTTCGCCACCGTGCGGGCGGAGGCGGATCTCTCGGCCCTGCCCGAGGATCTGCACCCCACTGCCATCCGGCTGATCCACGCTTGCGGCATGGTTGATCTGCCCGCCGATCTGCGCTTCTCGGCGGATGTCTACACCGCAGCCCACCGCGCCCTGAAAATGGGCGCGCCGGTGCTTTGTGATGTGGAGATGGTTAAATCCGGCATCATTGCGCGCTATCTGAAGGGCAACCGGCTGATCACCACCCTGAACGACCCAAGTGTGCCCGCTTTGGCCAAGCGGCTTGGCACCACCCGCTCGGCGGCGGCGGTGGAGCTGTGGCAGGCCCATATAAAGGGCGCTGTCGTGGCGATCGGCAATGCCCCCACCGCGCTGTTTCATCTGCTGGAAAAGCTGGAGGCTGGCTGGCCGAAGCCAGCGGCGATCCTTGGCTTTCCGGTGGGGTTTGTCGGCGCGGCGGAAAGCAAGGCTGCCCTTGCCGCCAACCAGTTTGGCGTGCCATATCTGGCATTGGCGGGCCGCCGGGGTGGCTCGGCCATGGCTTCAGCGGCGGTAAACGCCATGGCGGCCGGGCTGCCGGAGGAGACGGGGAAATGAGTATTTTTAAAAGAGTGAAATCAGGGTTATGAGCGCGCCCTGGTTGCATATCATCGGCATCGGTGAAGACGGGCTGGAGGGGTTGACCCCGGCCAGCCGGGCGGTGATCGAGGCGGCCGAGGTGATTGTCGGCGGGGCGCGCCACCATGTGCTGGCCGCCAATCCGGGGGCGGAAACCCTGAGCTGGCCCTCGCCCTTTGATGCGCTGATTGACGAGTTGAAAGCCCGCAGGGGCAAGCGCGTGGTGGTGCTGGCCACCGGAGACCCTTTGTGGTTTTCCGTCGGGGCCAGACTTGGCCGGTATTTCACGGCGGACGAGATCACCTTTCACCCGCAGGTCTCTGCCTTTCAGCTTGCCGCCGCCCGCATGGGCTGGAGCATGGCGGACCTTGAAACCCTGACCGTGCATGGCCGCCCGGTGGAACAGATGATCGCTTTTATCCAGCCCGATGTGCGGTTGCTGATTCTGACAACGGGTGAGGAAACCCCTTTGCAGATCGCGAAATTCCTCACCGAGCGCGGCTTTGGCCAATCGCGCATGACCGTGCTGGCGGCGATGGGCGGCGCGGATGAGGCGCGCTTTGACGGGCTGGCGCAAAGCTGGGGCCACGAAGTGCCCGCCTTCAATACCCTCGCGGTGGAGTGCATCGCCGCCCCTGATGCGGCGCTGTTGCCAAGGGTGCCGGGCTTGCCCGACGAGGTGTTTTCCCATGATGGCACCATGACCAAACGCGAGGTGCGTGCTGCCACTCTGGCCAAGCTCATCCCGATGCGCGGCGGGGTTTTGTGGGATGTCGGCACCGGCTGTGGCTCGGTGGCGGTGGAGTGGCTGCGCGCGGCGCGCTACAGCAAGGCGATCGGCATCGAGCCACGCGCCGACCGCCGCACCATGGCCGCCCAAAACGCGCTGGCGCTCGGGGTGCCGTCGCTCAGGCTGGTTGATGGCATGGTGCCCGGGGCGCTGCACGGGCTGGAGCCGCCCGATGCGATTTTCATCGGCGGCGGGCTGAGTGTGGAAACATTTGAGGCCTGCTGGGCCGCGCTGCGCCCGCTCGGGCGGCTGGTGGCCAATGCGGTTACGCTGGAGAGCCAGGCCACGCTCATTGCCCTGCACGATACCCACGGGGGTGATCTGGTGCAGATATCCATCAGCCGGGCCGAGGGGCTTGGCCCGCTCACCGGCTGGAAGCCCCTGCGCCCGGTGGTGCAGTGGAGCCTGATCAAACGATGAAGGGCAAGCTGACAGGGGTGGGCCTTGGCCCCGGAGACCCGGAGTTGATGACCATGAAGGCACATCGGCTGATTTCTGGCGCGCAGGTCATCGCCTATCCGGCGCTGGAAGATGGCGAGAGTTTTGCGCGCTCGATCGCGGCCAAGAGCATTCCGGCGGCAGCCAGGGAACTGGTGATCCATATCCCGATGACCATCGAGCGCGCCCCCGCCCAAGCCGCCTATGATCAGGGTGCGGCAGATATCGCCAGGCATCTGGATGCGGGCCGCGATGTGCTGGTGCTTTGCGAGGGGGATCCTTTTTTCTATGGCTCTTTCATGTATCTGTTTGCCCGGTTGGCGGCGGATTACGAGACCGAGATCATCCCCGGTGTTAGCTCTGTCACCGCCTGTGCCGCCGTGGCCAAGCGGCCGTTGACCGCGCGCAACGAGGTGCTGACCATCATCCCCGGCCCGCTGGAAAATGCGGCGATGCAAGCGCGGATCGAGGCGGCGGGGGCGGTGGCGATCATGAAGGTCGGGCGCCATCTTGGCCGCATCCGCGCTTTGCTCACCGATATGGGCCTTGCCGCAAGCGCTACGTTTGTGGCGCGCGCGAGCCTGCCCTCTCAGCAAGTGCTGCCCCTGGTGCGCGCGCCCGATCCGGCGCCTTATTTCTCGATGATACTCATAACCAAAGCAGAAGACCCATGGCTGAACTGACCCCGATCATCCTGTGCCTTTCCCGCGCCGGAGAGACCACCGCCCACCGCGTGGCCGCCGCGCTCAAGGCCCCCGTGCATGGCCGCGCGGGCCGGGTGGACAAGGCCGATGCCTTTTTCCCCGACGCGCTTGAGCATATCCGCATGTTGTTTCAGGCGGGACATCCGGTGGTGGGGGTTTGTGCTGCGGGGATTTTAGTGCGCGCCGTTGCCCCGGTGCTGGCCAATAAGCGCAGCGAGCCGCCGGTGATCGCCATTCCGGATGACGGCTCCACCGTGATCCCGCTGCTTGGAGGCCATCACGGGGCGAACCGACTGGCCAAACAGATCGCCAAAGCGTTGCATAGCCACGCGGCGGTGACCACGGCGGGGGATGTATCGCTTGGCATTGCGCTGGATGAACCACCCGCAGGCTGGCGGCTGGCCAACCCGGAGGATGCAAAGCCGGTGATGATGGCGCTGCTCAACGGGCAAAAGCCGATTATCGAGGGCGAAAATATCTGGCGGCTGGAAGCGGGTGCCGGGCCGGTAAAGCTGGTTGCCTCTGAAGCGCCGGTGGCGGCTGGAGCGAGCCTGCTTGCCTATCACCCGCAGCGCTATGCGCTGGGCCTTGGCTGCGCGCGCGGCTGTGATGTGGATGAAATCTGGGCGCTGGTGACTGAAGCAATAAAATCTGCCAACATCGCGCCGGAGGCGATAGCCTGTGTTGCCTCGCTGGATTTGAAGGGTGACGAACCGGCGATGATCGAGACCGCCAAGCGGCTTGGCGTGCCTTTCCGGCTGTTCAGCGCCGCCGAACTGGAGACCGAGGCGGAGCGGTTGGCCAACCCGTCTGATGTGGTTTTTGCCGAAGTGGGCTGCCACGGGGTGGCGGAGGGCGCGGCGCTGGCCATTGCCGGCCCAGCGTCCGTGTTGACCGTCAAGAAGCAAAAAACCCAAAATGCCACCTGTGCGCTGGCCCGCGCGCCGGAACCGGTTGTTGCCTTGAAAGGGCGCGCGCGGGGCAGGCTCTCGATTGTCAGTATCGGACCGGGCCAGCATAGCTGGCGCACCCCCGAGGCCAGCATGCTGATCGCCCAAGCCGAAGAACTGGTTGGTTACGGGCTTTATATTGACCTGCTCGGGCCATTGGCGGCAGGCAAAAAGCGTTCTGATTTCCCCTTGGGGGGCGAGGAGGACCGCTGCCGCTATGCGCTGGAGCAGGCGGGCAAGGGGAATAATGTGGCGCTGGTCTGCTCGGGCGATGCGGGGATTTATGCGATGGGGGCGCTGGTTTACGAGCTGCTGGACCGCGGGCCGGAGGCGATGGGCGTTTCGGATGCGGCGCGCCGGGTCGAGGTGGTTTCCACCCCCGGGGTTTCGGCGCTGCAAGGGGCGGCGGCGCGGGCGGGGGCACCGCTGGGGCATGATTTTTGTGCGATTAGCCTGAGTGATCTGCTGACCCCGCGCGAGGATATTGTGAAGCGGCTCAAGGCGGCGGCTGAGGGGGATTTTGTGATTGCGTTCTACAATCCGGTTTCCAAGCGGCGGCGCACCCTGCTGGCCGAGGCGCGGAATATTTTGCTGAAGCACCGCCCCAGGGATACGCCGGTGATGCTGGCCAGCAATCTCGGGCGGCCCGAGGAGGCCGTGCGCTATGTGCGGCTGGAGGATTTGCAGGTCGATGATGTGGATATGCTGACGGTGGTGTTGGTTGGGTCGAGCCACTCAAAGCTGGCCCGGCTGGGCGAGGGGCCGCGCATGTATACGCCGCGGGGTTATGCGCGTAAAATTGACGGGGACTTGGCGTGAGCAGTGCCGGATTTGAGTATTTTGGAAAATTGGAAGCGATATGACGGTTCATTTTATAGGCGCGGGGCCGGGCGACCCGGACCTGATTACGGTGAAGGGGCGGCGGTTGATCGAGGCTTGCCCGGTCTGCCTTTATGCCGGCTCACTGGTACCCGAGGCGGTGGTGGCCTGTGCGCCTGAAGGCGCGCGGGTGCTGGATACGGCTCCGATGACGCTGGATGATACCCACGCCGAGATCGTGGCGGCGCATGGGCGCGGGCAGGATGTGGCGCGGGTGCATTCGGGGGACCCGGCGCTTTATGGGGCAATCGCCGAGCAGATCAGGCGGCTGAAGGCGGCGGGGATTGATTATGATATCACGCCCGGCGTTTCGGCCTATAGCGCGGCGGCGGCGGCGATGGGGCAGGAGTTGACCATCCCCGAAGTGGCGCAGAGCATTGTGCTGACACGGATCTCGATGAAATCCACCGATATGCCAAGTGGTGAAACGCTGGAGAATTTTGGGCGGACGGGGGCGACATTGGTGATTCATCTCGGCATTCGCGCCTTGCGGGAGATCAGGCGGCAGTTGGCGCCATTTTATGGTGAGGATTGTGCGGTGGTGGTGGCGTATCGCGTCGGCTGGCCGGATGAGAAGATTATTCGTGGCACATTGCAAAATATTCATGGGTTGGTGCGGGCCGAAAAGATCACCCGCACGGCGATGGTGTTTATCGGCCCGGCGCTTGATCACGCGGATGATTTCAGGGATTCGGCGCTTTATGACCCGGCAATGCCCCATGTGCTGCGGCCAAAGGTGAAGGTGTGAGTGATTTTCCCAAAGGTGAGGTGTGGCTGGTGGGGGCAGGCCCCGGTGATGCCGGGCTTTTGACCCTGCATGCGGTGGCGGCGCTGAAACAGGCCGATATTGTGGTGCATGATGCGCTGGTAAGCACGGATGTGCTGGCCTATGCGGATGGGGCGGAATTGGTGCTTTTGGGCAAGCGTGGTGGGCGGCCCTCGATCAAGCAACCCGAGATCAACGCCCGGCTGGTGGCCGAGGCACGCGCCGGCAAACGGGTGGTGCGGCTCAAGGGGGGGGACCCGTTCATGTTTGGCCGCGGGGCCGAGGAGGTGCTGGCACTGGTGGCGGCGGGGGTTGGGTTTCGGGTAATTCCGGGGATTACCGCCGGGATTGGCGGGCTGGCCTATGCGGGGATTCCGGCAACGGCGCGGCAGGTGAACTCAAGCGTGATCTTTTTGACCGGGCATGACCATACCGGGCTTTCGCCGGAGGGGATTGACTGGCAGGCCGTGGGCAAGGCGGCGGGGATGATCGTGCTTTATATGGCGATGCGGCATATGGCGGAGATCGCCGGGCGGCTGATGGATGGCGGGCTGGCCGGGGATACGCCGGTGGCGGTGGTGATGAATGCCTCGCTGCCCGATATGCGGGTGCTGGAGACCACATTGGCCGGAGCGGCCAGGGATATTGCCGCAAGCGGTATAGGCGCGCCAGCGATTGTGAGCATCGGCAAGGGCAACCTGCTGCGGGAGCAGATGATGTGGCGTTAAGGGGGCTGATCATTGCGGCACCCGGCTCCGGGGCGGGGAAGACGGTGATCACGCTGGGCTTGCTGCGCGCGTTGCGGCGGCGTGGGGTGGATGTTTGCAGTGCCAAATCGGGGCCGGATTATATCGACCCGGCCTTTCATGCCGCGGCAAGCGGGGGTGATTGTGTGAACCTGGACGCCTGGGCCATGCCATCTGGTGCCCTACGGGCCATGGCCCATCGGCAAGCGGGGGATTTGCTGCTGATCGAGGGCGCGATGGGCCTTTTTGATGGTGCGCCTGTGGCGGGGGGGGCGATGGGCAAAGGCTCGGTGGCTGATCTGGCGATGGTGTTGGCCTTGCCGGTGGTGTTGGTGGTGGATGTGGCCCGGCAGGGGCAGAGCGTGGCGGCGGTGGTGGCCGGGCTGGCGGGGTTTCGTGAAGGGGTGCGGATTGCGGGGGTGATTTTGAACCGGGTTGGCTCTGCCCGGCATCGGGAGATGGTGGTGCGGGCGGTAGAGGCGATTGGCGTGCCGGTGCTGGGGGTGGTGA
>WFQA01000163.1 GCA_015487255.1 Paracoccaceae bacterium
GTGAAACCCTGCCGCAGGCGGTGGGCGAGGGCGCGCTGGTGCGGGCCGGGATGCTCAACATTTCCGGCCCCCTAAAAATTCGCGCCGAGGGGCTGGGCGAGGAAACCCTGCTCAAGCAGATCACCCGGCTGGTGGAAACCGCCGAGAATGCCCGCAACCGCTATACCTCATTGGCCGAGAAAGCCGCGCAGATCTATGCGCCGCTGGTGCATTTGCTGGCGCTGGTGGCTTTTCTCGGCTGGGGCTTTGGCACCGGAGACTGGCGCTTTGCGGTCAATGTGGCAGCGGCAGTGCTGATCATCACCTGCCCCTGCGCGCTGGGCCTGGCGGTGCCGGCGGTGCTGGCGGCGGCCTCGGGGCGGCTTTTTGCCCAGGGGGTGCTGCTGAAAGACGGGGTCGCGCTGGAAAAGCTGGCCGAGATCGACATGGTGGTGTTTGACAAAACCGGTACCCTGACCACCGGCAAACCCAAGCTGGTGAATGGTGATATGATCTCGGCGCAAAACCGGCAGATCGCCGCGGCGCTGGCCCGGCACTCGGCCCACCCGCTGGCCAAGGCGATCGCGGCGGCGTTTGACAGTGACCTGGCGATCGGGGAAATAAGCGAACACCCCGGCTTTGGCACCTCGGGCCTGCTGGACGGTGTGGCGATACGCCTTGGCCGCGCCGATTGGTGCGGGGCCGAGGCGGGGGATCAAACCTCGGTCTGGCTCAAGGTGGGGGAGGCGCCGCCGGTGGCGTTTTACTTTGAAGACCAGCTTCGCGATGAAGCGGCGGCCACGGTTGCCGCGCTCAAACAAGCGGGGCTGGAGGTGAAGCTGCTTTCGGGGGATGTGCCCGGCTCGGTGGAGAAAATGGCCCGCGCCGCTGGTATTGAGGACTGGACCGCCAGCGCCACCCCGGCTGAAAAAGTGGATGCGCTGGCAGCACTGGAGCAGGCAGGCCACAAGGTGCTGATGGTTGGCGACGGGCTGAATGACGCAGCCGCGCTGGCGGCGGCGCATGTGTCGATCTCGCCCGCTTCGGCAGTGGATGCCAGCCGCTCCAGCGCCGATATGATCATCATCAGCGATAACCTGCTCGAGGTTGCCAAAGCCCGTGAAATTGCCGTGGCCTCAAGGCGGCGGATATTGGAGAACTTTTCAATCGCCGCGATTTATAATATGGTCTCGGTGCCGCTGGCGCTGGCGGGGATTGCCACACCGCTGCATGCGGCGCTGGCGATGTCCACCAGCTCGATCGTGGTGTCGCTGAACTCCATGCGGATCGGACGGATGAAATGAATATTCTGGCCATACTCATTCCGGTTTCACTGATATTGGGCGGCATTGGGCTATATGCGTTTTTCTGGTCGATCAAAAACAACCAGTATGATGACCCGAAGGGCAACGCGGCGCGCATTCTTTCGGACCGCTATGATGATGAGCCGGCGGATGAGTGAGGGGCGGCCAGTGCTGATAATATAAAGGAAAATAAATGCCCCCCAATATCCTGATGTTCATGACCGATAACCAGCCGGCCGAATTGCTGGGCTGTTACGGCAACCGCGAGATTTCCACCCCCCATATAGATGCGCTCGCTGCTGACGGTTTCCGGTTTGACAATGCATTTTGCGTGAATGGCATGTGCTCGCCCTGCCGCGCCTCGGTCATGACCGGCCTGATGCCCTCGCAGCACGGTATCCACACCTGGATAGATGACCGGCTGCGCGCGCGCTGGCCAAAGGGCTGGAATGCGCTTGATGCCTTCAAAACCCTGCCCGAGGTGCTGGCAGCGCACGGATACCAAACCGCCCTGATTGGCAAATACCATCTGGGGGCGGCCGAAAAACCGCAAAACGGCTTTCAGCACTGGGTGACCAGCCCGCATGGCCATGTGACCGATTTCTGGAACGGCACCTATATCGAGAATGGCGAGACCAAAACCCATGCCGGCCATAGTGTGGATTATTTCACCGACAAAACCATCGCGTATCTGGACAGCGCCAGCCCGGAAAAGCCGTTTTTCGCCTTTGTGCCCTATAATGCGCCTTATGGCCATTGGCCTGCCCTGAAGGGCCGGGCAAAAAACCGGTTTCGGGGTATGTATGACAAGGTGGAGATGCAATCGGTGCCCCGCGAGGGGCTGCATGAGGGGGCCATTACCCGGTTTTTGCGCAAGGCCTCGGATAGTGTTGGCGGTATTGATCACAGCTCCGAATTGCGCATCCCCAATGATCTGGAGACATTGCGCAATTATTTCTCTGAAATGAGCATGGTGGATGACGGGGTGGGCCGGGTGCTGGCGGCGCTGAAGCGGCTCGGGCTATATGAGGATACGCTGATTATCTATACCACCGATCACGGTTTTTCGCTTGGGCATCACGGAATATGGGGGCATGCGCAGGCGACGTTGCCCGCCAATGCCCACCGGGCGACGTTTTCCATTCCGCTGATTTTTCGCCATGGTGATCGGCTGCTGAAGGCAAAATCCTCCACCCATGTAAGCCAGATCGACCTGTTCCCCACCATTCTGGAACTGGCGGGGATAACCCCGGATGGGCATAATGAAAACCCCGCCGCGCGCAGCTTTGCCGCGGAGTTGCGCACCGGGGTTATCGGGAGGGAGGACGAGGTTTTTATGGAGCAAGAGGAAACCCGCGCCATTCGCACCCCGAACTGGCTCTACAAACGCCGGTTTCAACGGGCGCCGACCCCGCCTTACCCTGACGAGCTTTATGATCTGAAAAATGACCCGCTGGAGAAGCACAACCTTGCCGGCATGGCCGCACATGCGGATATTTCCGCCAGGCTCATTGCAAAGATAGACCGGTTTTTTGGCCAGTATTCCACCCCGGAATACGATCTGTGGCAGGGGGGCATGCCGCAATCCAACTCAGATAAACCATGGCTCTGGCAGCAGGCATGGGGCAAAAGCTGGCATGCGAGCTTTCAGCAGGGTTAAGGCGTTTTGCGTTTGATTTGAACAAGTGGTTCAGATAAAACGCAAAACGCTTCAGGTCACGGCCTGCCGGGCCTGAAAGCGGGGTTCCTTCCATAGACCGTCGGCCATGATTTCGTGCAATATCTGCACGGCGTTCACGATATCCATATGGCTGAGGTATAGCGGCGAGAAGCCAAAGCGCAGCAAATCGGGCATGCGGAAATCTCCAATCACCCCGCGCGAGATCAGTGCCTGCACGATGGCATAAGCCTCCGGATGCCGGAACGAAACCTGCGAACCCCGCATTTGCGCCGCGCGCGGTGAGGCCAGTTCCAGCTCCGGCACGCGGGCCTGCACCAGCTCGATGAACAGCGCGGTCAGCGATTGGCTTTTGGCGCGCAGTGTGGCCATATCCTGCGCCGCAATCAGCGCCAGCCCGGCCTGCATGGCGCGAAAAGACAGGATCGGCTGGGTGCCGGAGAGGAACTTTCGAATACCGGCATCGGGGCTGAAACCGGGCGCAAAGGCAAAGGGCGCCTCATGCCCCCACCAGCCCGAAAGCGGCTGCTGCACTTCGGGCAAATGCCGCTTGGCGCAGTAGATATATGCCGGCGACCCCGGCCCGCCATTGAGGTATTTATAGCTGCACCCCACCGCCAGATCGACCCGGTGCGCGTTCAGCCCTACCGGCATCACCCCCGCCGAGTGGCACAGATCCCAGATCACCACCGCCCCCATCTCATGGGCGCGCGCGGTTATCGCAGCCACATCCGCCAGCGCGCCGCTGCGATAATCCACATGGTTGAGCAGCACCACCGCCACGCGCTCGTCAATCGCCTCCAGCAGGTTTTCCGCCAGCTGCATCTCAAGCCCCGGTCGGGCCGCCAGCACCCCCTCGATCATGTAAAGGTCGGTCGGAAAGCTGCTGGCCTCGGCCAGAATCACCTTGCGCCCGGGGCGCAGGCCCAGCCCGGCAAACAGCGCCTTGAAAAGATTGAGCGAGGTCGAATCGCAAACCACCACCTCGCCCGGTGCGGCCCCGATCACCGGCGCCAGCATATCACCATAGCGGGTGGGCAGGTCAAACCAGCCGGCCTTGTTCCAGCTGGTTATCTGGTCCCGCGCCCATTCCTGCTGCATGGTTTCATCCACCTCCGCCAGCGCTGCCTTTGGCATTGCCCCCAGCGAATTGCCGTCAAAATAGATCACCCCTTCGGGCAGGAAAAACGCATCGCGCAGATGGGCGAGCGGGTCAGCGGCATCAAGGGCTTTGGCTTTTTGCATCATCTCACCTCCGGGCTTCTGGCGGCTGGACTTTTGCTCACCTTCCGGCCTATTCAGTCGGGTATGGAAACCGCGATACCATCCCACCCCAAGGCGCGCAAGGCACGCATGGTTGACCTGTGGTCGCTGGGCGGCCTGCTGATCGCCGCTTTGGTGCTGATGCCGCTGCTGGCGGTGCTCTGGATCGCATTTTTCCCCGAGGAGAATATCTGGGGGCGGCTGGTTGCCACCACCTTGCCGCGCTATATCGGCAACTCGCTGGCGCTGATGGCGATGGTTGGGCTGGGGGCGGGGCTTATTGGCACCGGGGCGGCATGGCTGGTGGTGATGAAGCGCTTCCCGCTGCGCGGGTTGTTGCAATGGCTGCTGCTTTTGCCGATGGCGCTGCCGGCCTATATCAGCGCCTATGCGCTGGTGGATTTTTTGGAATATGCCGGCCCGGTGCAGCGCTTTATGCGCACGGTTTTTGGCTGGCAGGATGCCCGCGATTACTGGTTTCCCGAGATTCGCAGCATCTGGTTTGCCGCATTGGTGCTGACCCTGTCGCTTTACCCTTATGTCTACCTGCTGGTGCGGGCGGCGTTTCGCGAGCAATCGGCCAGCATGATCGAGGTATCGCGCGCTTTGGGCTGCGGGCCGTGGCGCAGCTTTTTCAGGGTGGCGCTGCCGATGGCGCGCCCGGCCATTGCCGCCGGGCTGGCGATTGTGATGATGGAGGCGCTGAACGATTTTGGCACGGTGGATTATTTTGCCGTGCAAACCCTGACCACCGGCATTTTCACCACCTGGCTGCAAGGCTATAATGCCGGCGGCGCAGCGCAGATCGCCACCCTGATCCTGACCTTTGTGCTGGTGCTGGCGGTGCTGGAGAAATACGCCCGCAAGCGGCGGCGGTTTCATAACCTTTCGGCCAAGGTCACCCCGATCACCCCCGAGCGCCTGCGCGGCCTTGCGGCATGGCTGGCCACATTGGCCTGTTTGCTGCCGTTTCTGGCCGGGTTTGTGCTGCCCGGCGCAGTGATCTCGGCGCGGGCCTTTGGCCATATGGCGCAGTGGCTGGAGCCAAAGCTGTGGCTGGCGGCGAAAAACACGCTTTTGCTGGGGGCAGGGGCGGCGGTTATTACCGTGCTGGCGGCGCTGTTCATGGTTTATGGTGTGCGCAATTCGAGGCTGAAATGGCCGCGCATTCTGATGCCCGTCACCGGCATTGGCTATGCGGCACCGGGGGCGGTGCTGGCCATTGGTATCCTCATCCCCTTTGGGGCGTTTGACAATTTTCTGGCTGACCGGATCGAGGGCTGGTTTGGCCTTGATATCGGCCTGCTGCTCACCGGCTCGACGGCGGCGGTGATGTTTGCCTATGTGGTGCGGTTTTTTGCCATTCCGCAGGGGGCGATTGATTCCGCGCTCGGGCGGGTGACTCCTTCAATGGACATGGCGGCGCGCTCATTGGGCCGCAATGCCTGGCAGGCCCTGTGGCAGGTGCATGTGCCGCTTATTCGCGGCTCGGTTCTGGTGGCGGCCCTGCTGGTTTTTGTTGATTCGGTCAAAGAGCTGCCCGCCACGCTTATCCTGCGCCCGTTCAATTTTGATACATTGGCAACACAGGTTTACGGGCAGGCCTCGCTGGAAAACCTGGAGCAGGCAGCCCCGGCGGCGCTGCTGGTCACTCTGGCCGGGATTTTGCCGGTTATCCTGCTGGCAATGGTCGGAAACCGTCAGTTTCGCCGCCTATAGGGCAAAAATAGCGGAGTTAAACGGTGAAACCCTTGCAATCCGTGTGAGAAAGGCCAATAAATTAAGTAATGATGATGGAGCTGCGCCCGTAGGGCCTCATAGCTGAAAAACAAAAATTGAAAAAAAGGGACATGAAATGAGCGATGATAAAGAAGTAAAAAGCGGTGGTGGCCTGAAGATGATTCTGGTTATCGTTGTGGCTGCTGCCGCCGCGTTTGGCGGTTACAAATATTTTGACAACCAGCAACAGCAAGCCGCGATAGAAGCGGAAGCCGCCGCTGCCGCCCAAGCTGCCGCTGAAGCTGAAGCCGCCGCTGCCGAAGCTGCCGCACAGGCTGAAGCCGAGGCCGCCGCTGCCGCCCAGGCTGCCGAGGAAGCCGCTGCCCAAGCTGCCGCTGAAGCTGAGGCTGCCGCCGCTGAAGCTGCCGCACAGGCTGAAGCCGAGGCCGCCGCTGCCGCCCAAGCTGCCGAGGAAGCCGCCGCCCAAGCTGCCGCTGAAGCCGAAGCCGCCGCCGCAGAAGCTGCCGCCCAAGCTGAGGCTGAAGCCGCTGCCGCCGAGGCTGCCGCTGCCGAAGCTGCCGCCCAGGCTGAAGCCGAGGCCGCCGCTGCCGCACAAGCTGCCGCTGAAGCCGAAGCCGCCGCTGCTGAAGCTGCCGCGCAGGCCGAGGCTGAAGCCGCTGAAGCTGCTGCCCAGGCTGAAGCGGAAGCCGCCGCTGCCGCCCAAGCTGCTGAGGAAGCCGCTGCGCAAGCTGCCGCTGAGGCTGAAGCCGCCATGGAAAACATGCTCAGCGATGCCGATAAGCGCCTGTGCGAGCTGATGGCGATTCCGATGCGTGCCGGTGGGGAGCTGATCGAGTGTAACTGATCATAAAAGAGGGCGCCCCAAAGCGCCCCCTTCAAACCTGTCAGCCTCGCCTTTTGGCGGGGCTTTTTATTTATGGCGAATATGTTTTACCTGGCCTACACATTCGCTTTCATATCTGGTGGTGTGGCTTCGGTGGCCAGCATCTCCACCGCTTCATCTATGCCCAGCACCTTTGAGCCTTTTTCGCCCAGCCGGCGCATGGAAACGCTTTGTTCCTCGACCTCGCGCATGCCCACCGCCAAAATAACCGGCACTTTGCCCAATGAGTGCTCGCGGACCTTGTAGTTGATCTTTTCATTGCGCACATCGGCTTCGGCCCGCAGACCCTTGGCTCTCAAGCGCGCCACAACCTCTTGCACCCAACCGTCGGCATCAGACACAATCGCCGCCACCACGATCTGGCGCGGGGCCAGCCAGAGCGGGAATTTTCCGCCGTAGTTTTCGATGAGAATCCCGAGGAAGCGCTCAAAGCTGCCCAGCGTGGCGCGGTGCAGCATAACCGGTGTGTGCTTCTGGCCATCCTCGCCGATATATTCGGCCTCCAGCCGCTCGGGCAGCACAAAATCGGCCTGCAACGTGCCAAGCTGCCATTCGCGGCCAATTGCGTCTGTCAGCTTGAAATCCAGCTTCGGGCCATAAAAAGCACCTTCGCCGGGGTCGGTCTCGTAGGGGTGGCCAAGGGCCTTGATCGCGCTTTCCAACGCGGCTTCGGCACGGTCCCAGACCGCATCGGACCCGGCGCGCACTTCGGGGCGGGTGGAGAATTTGATGCTGAAATCGGCAAAGCCGAGGTCTTGGTAAACCCGGGTCAGCAGCTTGATGAATTTTTCGGTCTCGCTGGCGATCTGGCTTTCGGTGCAGAAAATATGCGCGTCGTCTTGCGTGAAGCCGCGCACCCGCATCAGCCCGTGCATCGAGCCGGAGCTTTCATAGCGGTGGCAGGAGCCGAATTCCGCCAGCCGCAGCGGCAAATCCCGATAGCTTTTCAGCCCCTGATTATAGACCTGCACATGGCAGGGGCAGTTCATCGGCTTTAGCGCATTGGTGCGTTTTTCATTGGCGTGTTCGTCATCGATCTCGGTGGTGAACATGTTTTCGCGGTATTTTTCCCAATGCCCCGAGGCCTCCCAGAGCTTGCGGTCCACCACCATCGGGGTGTTGATCTCAAGGTAGCCGTCATCAATTTGCCGCCGACGCATGTAATCCTGCAGGGTGCGGTAAAGCTGCCAGCCATTGGGGTGCCAAAACACCATGCCGGGGGCCTCTTCCTGCAAGTGAAACAGGTCCATCTCCTTGCCAAGGCGGCGGTGGTCGCGCTTTTCGGCCTCTTCCAGCATGTGCAGATGTGCCTTCAGTTCCGCCTTGGTTCGAAAGCCAACACCGTAGATGCGTTGCAGCATTTTGTTGTTGCTGTCACCGCGCCAATAGGCACCGGCCACCGACATCAGCTTGAACGCATCGCCCGGCACCTGCCCGGTATGGGCAAGGTGCGGCCCCCGGCACAGGTCCTGCCACGCGCCATGCCAATACATGCGCAGGTCTTCATCGCCGGGGATGGCCTCGATCAGCTCGACCTTGTATGGCTCGTTATTATCCCTGTAAAACTGGAGGGCGCGGGCACGGTCCCAGACCTCGGTGCGCACCGGCTCGCGCTTGTTGATGATCTCGCGCATTTTCTTTTCGATGGTTTTGAGGTCATCCTCGGTGAAAGGCTCCTCGCGGTCAAAATCATAATACCAGCCGTTTTTGATCACCGGGCCGATGGTGACCTGCACATCGGGCCACAGCTCCTGCACCGCGCGAGCCATGATATGGGCGGCATCATGGCGGAAAAGCTCCAGCGCCTGTGCTTCGTCCTTGCTGGTGTAAATGGCGAAATCCGCATCGGCCTTGATCGGGATTGAAAGGTCGGAAAACCTGCCGTCAATCGCGCAGGCAAGCGCGGCTTTGCCAAGGCTTTTGGAGATGTCGGCCGCGACCTCCGCACCGGTGATACCGGCTGGGTAATTGCGCACAGCGCCATCGGGGAGGGTGAGGGAAATATCGGCCATATTGGCGCTCCTTTGAGGTTTGGCGCCTACGAAACGCCCGGTTACTGGAGGGGGCTTAGTGCGCGGTTTTGCCGGGATTGTCAATATTCAATTGGCAGGGGCGCATATGTAATGTCTGGTTCAAATGACCCGCAGAATGCTGTAAGACAAATAAAAACCGGCGCGGCCAGGGCCAGCCCGATGACAGGGAAAGCAATAATGCCAGAGAACAAGCGATTTATGACCAAAACCGGGCGCGAACTGGCTTATGAGCGGCTTGAGGGGGCAGGGCCGGGGCTGGTGTTTCTCGGCGGGTTCAAATCGGATATGCAGGGCAGCAAGGCGCTTTATTTGCAGGATTGGGCGGCGCAAACCGGGCGGGCGTTTTTGCGGTTTGATTATTCGGGCCACGGGCAGAGCAGCGGGGATTTCACCGATGGCTGTATCGGCGATTGGGCCGGGGATGCGATGGAGATTGTAGAGGCGCTTACCGGTGGCCCGCAGGTGATTGTCGGATCATCCATGGGGGGCTGGATTGCGCTTTTGCTGGCGCGGCAGATGCCGCAAAAAGTGCAGGGGCTGGTGGGGGTGGCGGCGGCACCTGATTTCACCGAGGATTCGATGTGGGATGGGTTTGATATGGATCAGCGGGCGGCACTGATGCGAGACGGGCAGATCGGGCTGCCGTCGGAATACGAGGACAGCCCTTATATCATCACCCGGAAGTTGATCGAGGACGGGCGGCAGCAACTGGTGCTGCGCGCGCCGCTTGAGTTGCCGTTTCCGGTGCGGCTGATGCAGGGCACGGCGGATGCCAGCGTGGATATCTCGGTGCCGTTGCGGTTGCTGGAACATGCGCGGGGGGCGGATATCCGGCTGACTCTGGTAAAGGGGGCGGATCACCGGTTTTCCACCCCGGAATGCCTGGCGATGATTGTGGCGGCGGTTGAAGAGCTTGGCGGTTAAGGTTGGTTGTTGCTGCGGCGCAATTCCAGAAATTTTCCGGCAACCAGAACCTTCATGCAAGGATCACCCCAACCGCCAGCATCGCCAGCCCGATGAAGGATACGCCAAGCGCGGCGCTGTTGAGCGCCACCAGGGTTTGCATGCGGGTTTTGGTATCCTGCCCCGCCTCGGCGTCTTTTTTGATTTTTAGCGCCATGCGCACCGCAATGCCCAGCCCGACCAAGCCCAGCACGGCCAGAACCACACCGGCATAAACCAAATATGTATAGATATTTTCCATGGGGGGTCTTTAGGCTAATTGCGCGCTATTGGCAAGCTGGGCCTTGCCCATTTGCTGATGCGGGGCTAGGGTCTCGGCTGCGAAATCCAGACAGGCAGGAGAATGGTAAATGGATGAGAATGACGAGGTTCAGCAGAGCCAGTATCGGGTGACCAGCGGCGAGTTGCGCGCCTTTGTCGAGCGCTACGAGCGGCTTGAGGTTGAGAAGAAAGACGTTGCCGACCATCAAAAAGAGGTGATGGCCGAGGCGAAATCACGCGGCTATGACACCAAGATCCTGCGCAAGGTGATTGCGCTGCGCAAAAAAGACCCGCAGGAGATATCGGAAGAAGAAGCGGTGCTGGAGCTTTATAAGGATGCCTTGGGCATGTAAGGCGAAATGGTCGCATTGATCCGGGGCGGGGTTGCCTGCATCATCCACAAAAAGGGGTGCGCATTGTTTGAACTGAAGATGGATGACTTTGCCGATGCGAACATTGCCTGACAAGATTTCCGCGCTTGAACTGCCAAGCGGGACGGTGAATATTGACGAAGCGGGGTATATCACCACCCCGGATCTCTGGACGCGCGAATTTGCCGAATATGTGGCGGCGGGTGAGGGGATAGAGCTGACCCCGGACCATTGGGAGATTATCGATTTCGTACGCGAATCCTACGGCGAGCACCGGGTGGCGGTGGATGTGCGCCATGTGCTGAAGCGGCTGCAAAACAAGCTGGGGGTAAGCAAGCACGATGCCAAGATGCGGATGTTGGAGCTGTTTCCCTATGGTTATGTGAAGCAGGCGGTGAAGATGGCGGGCATGAAACAACCGCGCGCCTGGAGCACGGGATAAATCTCGGGAGCGGCGCGTCAAGGTTGCGCATGGGGCAAGGCCCGGCGCGCGCCGCGCTGAAAATACAGCACTTGTGGTAAGATTATTGATTTCGACCTTCGCGGTTAAATCTCTTTCGCTTTGGCCCGCAGCTCCACCTTTTGAATCTTCCCGGTCGAGGTTTTGGGCAGGGTTTGAAAGATCACGGTTTTGGGCCGCTTGAAGCCGGCCAGATTTTGGCGGCAATGGCTGATGATTTCTTCTTCCGAGATATCCGCCCCCGGGTGCAGTTCCACAAAAGCACAAGGGGTTTCGCCCCATTTCTCATCGGGACGGGCCACCACGGCCACGGCGGCCACCGCCTCAAGCGCGTGGATAACCCCCTCCACCTCGATGCTCGAAATATTTTCGCCGCCTGAAATGATGATATCCTTGGCGCGATCACGCAGCTGGATATAGCCATCGGGTTGCACCACCCCGAGGTCACCCGAGTGGAACCAGCCATCCTTGAAAGCCTCATCGGTGGCATCCTGATTATCCAGATACCCCTTCATGGTAATATTGCCACGCATCATCACCTCGCCCATGGTTTCGCCATCCCATGGCACGGGCCGCATGGTTTCCGGGTCGAGCACCGTGGCGTCTTCCTGCACAACATAGGGCACGCCTTGGCGCGCCTTCAGATTGGCCTGTTTGCCTATGGGCAGATCATCCCATTCGGGCTTCCACGCGCAGGAAATGCAGGGGCCGTAGGTTTCCGTCAGCCCGTAAGCATGGGTGACGCTAAACCCCTCCTGCTGCATTTTGGCCAGCACCGTGGCCGGGGGCGGGGCGGCGGCGGTCATCACGTTGACCTTGTGGGCGAAGGGGCGTTTGGTGCCGGCCCCGGCATCGGTCACAAAGCTCAGCACAATCGGCGCACCGCAGAAATAGTTGGCCCCCTCATCGGCAATGGCATTATAAATGTTTTCCGCTGTCACCTTGCGGATGCAAATATTGGTGCCCGCCTTGGCCGCCACCGTCCAGGGAAAGCACCAGCCATTGCAGTGAAACATCGGCAGGGTCCAGAGGTAGACCGGCGCGGCCTCCATATCCCACTCCATCACATTGCCCAGCGCGTTCAGGTAAGCGCCGCGATAATGGTAAACCACCCCCTTGGGCCGCCCGGTGGTGCCCGAGGTGTAGTTGATGCTGATGGTATCCCACTCGTCATCCGGCGGCTGATAGGCGAAATCCGGGTCACCCGCAGCAAGGAAAGCCTCGTAATCCACCTGACTCAGGCGCGGGCCGGCGGGGGCGGACGGGTCGTCGATATCAATCAGAATGGGGGGCGTATCCAACTGCTTCAGCGCTTCTTTTACCGTGGCGGCAAATTCCCGGTCCACGAGCAGGGCGCGGGTTTTGGAATGCTCCAGAATATAGGCAATGGTGCCGGCATCGAGGCGGCAGTTTAATGTATTCAGCACCATCCCGGCCATTGGCACCCCAAAATGCGCCTCATAAA
>WFQA01000164.1 GCA_015487255.1 Paracoccaceae bacterium
ACCCCGGTGCCGTGCATCCGGTGTAACGAAAGAGTGAAATTTGTTGATCTGATGGCAACCGCGCGGGATCTGGGGGCGGATTGCATGGCGACCGGGCATTACATTCAGCGCAAAACCGGCGCGCACGGCCCCGAGCTGCACCGCGCGGCGGATTTTGACCGTGACCAGAGCTATTTTCTGTTTTCCACCACGCCGGCGCAGCTGGATTATCTGCGCTTCCCGTTGGGCCACTTGAAATCCAAGGCTGAAACCCGGGCGCTGGCGGCGGAATTCGGGCTTTCGGTAGCGGATAAGCCCGATAGCCAGGATATCTGCTTTGTGCCCAATGGCTCCTATGCCGATGTGATCGAAAAGCTGCGCCCCGGGGCTGCCGAGCCGGGGGATATCGTTGACCTTGCAGGCAATGTACTGGGCCAGCATAAAGGCGTGCTGCGCTATACTATCGGCCAGCGGCGCGGGCTGGGCATTGGTGGTGGCGAGCCGCTTTATGTGGTCAAGCTCGATGCGGATGAACGGCAGGTGGTTGTTGGTCCGGCCAGCGCGCTGACCACCCGCGAAGTCGCGCTGAAAGAGATAAACTGGCTGGGGGATGGCGCATTTGTGGAGGCTCCGGCGGATGGCTGGGAGGTAGCGGTAAAGGTGCGCTCCACCCGCCCGCCAATTCCGGCACGGTTATTGCCGACGGGGCCGGATACGGCACGGGTTGAGCTGCTCTCGGCCGAGGCCGGGGTCTCTCCGGGGCAGGCCTGTGTGTTTTATGCCCCGACGGGCAGCCGGGTGCTGGGTGGCGGCTGGATTACCGGTTAGCGGTGCGTGGGGACCACGCACCCTACGGTTTGGCTTTGTTGCGTGGCTGCACCAGCGCGATGCCCAGCAGCATCAACCCCAGCGCGGCCCAGACCCAGAGCGAGTAGCGCTCCCCAAGAAAGATCATCGAAATAACCACCCCCCAGCCGGTGACCAGATAAGCCACCTGTGAAGAAAACACCGGCCCGGTGCGGCGGATCAGCCAGATATAGCCAACATAAGCGGTAGCATTGAGCGAAGCCGCCACCACAATCGCCCATTCCGGCGCGGCCCATGGCTGCACCGGGTTTATCCACTGCCCGGATGCCAGCGCCAATGGCAGGGTAAAAACCACCCCCACCAGCGTTGAGCCAAACATCACCTGCACCGCATCAAGCCCGTGATTGCCCATATAGGTGAGGAAATTCCCCTCCATGCCGTAAAGCAGAGGCGCGACCATCATCAGCAGCACAAAGCCGTATTTCGCAGGGTCGGGCAGGCTGGCTTCCGGCCCGATCAACAAGGCAATCGCCAGCGCACCACATAAAGCGCCAGAAATGCGCAACACGGAAAGCTTTTCATAGCCCATGGCCAGCGCAATCGGCATGGAAAACAGCGGCACCAGCGCGATGATGATCGAGATGATTCCGGCAGGCAACTCGGCACTGGCAGTGTAGGAAAAATAATTGGGCAGCACCGCACCAAGCAAAGCCACCCCGATATAGACCGGTAGATGCCGCCGCCTGAAATGCAGCCGTTTGCCCCGGATGCGCTGGATAATATAGGCCAAAACAACCCCGATAACCATCTGCCAAACCATAATGCCAAAAGGCTTATAGCCGCTGGAAACCGCAATCTTGGTGATCGGAAACACCGCCCCCCAGACCATCCCGATGATGATCAGTGCGCCGTAATTTTGCAGGGATTTCAAAGTGGCG
The DNA here is from genome assembly GCA_015487255.1 of Paracoccaceae bacterium. Classification (GTDB taxonomy): domain Bacteria; phylum Pseudomonadota; class Alphaproteobacteria; order Rhodobacterales; family Rhodobacteraceae; genus UBA3077. Next base: position 1,725 of record WFQA01000164.1, read on the forward strand.
CCGGGCCTTGTTGCGCCAAAAGCCCACCCACACGCACCGGCTCGATACGCGTGGCCTTACCCATATCGGTTTCGATATAAGCCCCGCAAAGCGTGGCTTCGCCGGTGGCGGGGGTAAAGCGGCCCTTGCCCATGCCGGTCAAAAACCGCCGCAGCGGCTCCAGCGGTTCCATGCCGATCACCGAGTTATAGTCGCCACACATGCCGGCATCACTCAGGCAGGCGGTGCCATTTGCCAGAATGCGGGCATCCGCCGTCGGCACATGGGTATGGGTGCCCACCACCAGCGAGGCCCGGCCATCCAGCCAATGCCCCATCGCCATTTTCTCCGAGGTCGCCTCGGCATGAAAATCAACAATCACCGCATCGGCCACCTGCCCCAGCGGTGCGGTTTTCAATGCCGTATCCAGCGCCGAAAACGGATCATCAAACGGGCGTTTCATAAACACCTGCCCAAGCGCCTGCGCCACCAGCACCTTCTTGCCGCCCGGCGCATCAAACAGCCGCGCCCCGCCCCCCGGCGCCGCCTTGGCAAAATTCAGCGGGCGCAAGATGCGCGGCTCTTTTTCAATGGTGCTGAGCATCTCGCGCTGGTCAAATGCGTGATCCCCAAGCGTGACCACATCCGCTCCGGCCTCAAACAGCCCCTGCGCATGGGCCGCACTCAACCCCATGCCGCCAGTGGCGTTTTCACCATTGACCACAATAAAATCAAGCTGCCACGCCTCGCGCAGCTTTGGCAGATGCGCGGCAATGGCCTTGCGCCCGGCCCGGCCCATCACATCACCTAAAAACAGAATTTTCATGGCTCAAACTGGTAGCGGCGAATATCGACCCACACAAGGTAATCTTTACCTCACGTTCAGATTTATCTGCGATGTAGGGATAAGTTTACGAAAAATAGTCGAGATATGCCTCAAACAGCCCTTAAAACCCAGCAGCAGGCCGCGGTCAGCAGCCTCACCCAGCGCCAGAAAGCGGCGATTGTTGTCAAGCTGCTGGTTGGCGGCGGGGTCTCGCTTGACGAGCTGGATCTCGACGCGGATGCGATCTGGAAAATCACCAACGCCATGGCCGGGCTTGGGGTGGTGGGCAAGGATGTGGTTGATGGCGTGACAGCCGAGTTTATCCTCGAGATGGAGCGCATGGGGCTGGTTTTCGAGCGGGATATCGATGGCTCGCTGAAAGCCATGGAAGGCAAGATCGACCCCGACACCCTGAGCAAGATCAAGGCACGGCAAACCGGCTCGGCCGAGGAAAAGGCCTGGCAATATATATCTGCAACCGATGGCGAGGTGCTGGCGCTGCGCATCGCGGCTGAAAACCCGCGCGTGGGGGCGGTGATCCTCTCCAAGCTTGATCCGGCAAAATCGGCCGAGATCGTCGGGCAGATAGATCAGGACGCCGCCAAGGCGATTTTGGCGGCGATTACCAAAACCACCTCCGTCAAGCCGGCGGTTGTCAACCGTATCGGCATCGCGCTGGCGGACAGCCTGCAAGATAAAGGCGGCGCGGGGGCGTTTGAGGAAAGTGCGGCCGAGCGGATCGGGGCGATTCTCAATGTATCGCAAAGCGATTTCCGCGACAGCATTCTGGGCAGTTTTGAGAGTGAGGACCCGGAGGCCGCCGGGCAGATCAGGCGGCTGATGTTTACTTTCGAGGATATCCCCAGCCGGATTGTTGGCCGCGATATCTCCAAAGTGCTGCGCGGGGTGGATGACGAAACCCTGGTGATGGCGCTTTCCGGTGCGGCGCAAACCGCGCCAGCGGTGAAAGAGTTTATCATGTCCAACATCTCCTCCCGCCTTGCCGAGCAGATCGAGGAAAGTATTCAGGAGCGCGGCGCGGTGAAACCAAAAGACGCGGATATGGCGATGACCCAGGTGGTGATCGCGATCAAGGCATTGGAGAAATCCGGCGAGATCACCCTGATCGTGCCCGAGGAAGAGGAGGAATAGGTGGAAAATTCCGTGCTCAGGCGCAAGCTCAAACCAGCCGGCACCCAGCCCGAGCCGGACCCGGCAGCGGATGGGCTGGGCGGCGTGATGGCCAAATCAGCCTCGGTAGTTGGGTTGGTGGAGCTTGAGGCCCAGTTGGAGGCCCACAGCCACAAGGCGCGGCTGACCGAACCGGCTGAATTTATTGAATCCCTGCCCGAAAACGGCCTCTATTACCGGCTTGAATGCGAAGTGGAGGCGCAAATCGGCCTGCTCTGCCTTGACCCGGCCCTGATCAACGCGCTGGACGATGTGCTGACCGGCGAACTGGATGAGGTTGCATCCGCATGCAACCGCGCCCCAACCGCGGTGGACGAGGCTCTGTGCCGCCCTTATCTGGACGGGATGCTGACAGAATTCGCCGCGATTTTGCGCGAATTACGCGAGGGTAAACCCACACAAACCTACCAGACCGCCGGTGTTGAGCGCGAACCCTCCCCGCACCAGTTTCCCGAAGAACCATATTTGGTGCTGGCGCTGGAGATCGATATTTGCTGTGGGGCGCGCAAGGGCAATTGCACCTTCATGATTCCGGCGTGCGATACCGAGTTTACCAGCGCTATGCCCCGCCCCGGCGAAAATACCTCAAGCTGGAAAGCCGCGCTGCAAACAGCGCTTAATGCCGCCCCGGCCAGCCTTGATGTGGTGCTTTATCGCAAGCAAATGCAGATCGGCAATATATTGCGCCTCAAGGTTGGCGATGTGCTGGAGGTTCCGGCGCGTGCACTTGAAAACCTTTCGATTGAAAGCCAAAAAGGCGTAATCCGCAGCAGCCTGATGCGCGCCCGCCTTGGAGAATATCAGGAGATGCGGGCGGCCAAGGTCACCCAGATCGGTGAGCTTGCGAGCAATCCGGAGCCAGCAAGATTATTGGCTGGTGAAGTATTGGCAGATGAGGCCGCCGCCTCCGAAATAAAGGTCTGAGATTGGGCCAAACAGGGTGGATAGATGTATGGAAAATTATGTGACACTTGCGTGATAAAAAACACTGCCGATCAAGCAATCTAAGTCAAATTTGAGTCATTCAAGCCGGCACGGCAGGACTGCCGAGCGCCAGCGAGGCCAGGGCCGTCGGCAAACGTGTTTTTGGCTATGCCAAAAACCTGCCTTTGCCGAGCGGGTGGGCGCAGCGGGCGTTTGCCGGTTTTTCCCAGGGTTGAAGCCCGCCCCGAGGCAAAGGCACACCACACCACAGATTGGGCGCATTTGCCATATGCCCAAGAAGAAAATTGAACAGGCAAAAGAATCACGTTAATTCCTTGCAGGCCTGAAATGCCACCCGAGGGTGGCATTTCAATTTAGCAAAGGATCATGGACCAAAAGATCAGGGTTTGATTTCGTCCCACGGGCGGGCAAAATCGCCCAGCACGGCGGTGATGGCCTCGTCGGAAACATCCGCACTGCCCTTTTTCACCTTCGCCACCAACCCGCGCTTTTTATCCTCGACCGCTTCGGGCACTGTGGCATCCACGCCGGCTTCCTGCAACGCGGCGGTATAGACGCGGGCGATGGCCAGCTTGCGCAGATCGTTTTTCAGAATCTTGCCAACAGCGGTTTTTGGCAACTCGGCCACAATTTCCACATATTTTGGAATTGCCGCGCGCTCGTCCACATTGGCTTTCAGGTGCTCCATAAGCTCTTCATTGGTTACATTCGCGCCTTCGACCACCTCGACATAAACACAAGGAACCTCGCCGGAATGGGCATCAGGCTGGCCGATCGCCCCCGAAAGCGCCACCGCCGGGTGGCCGGCCAATGCATCCTCGATCGTGGCCGGGTCAATATTGTGGCCACCACGGATGATCAGGTCTTTGGCGCGCCCGGTGATCCAGATAAAACCATCCGCATCCATCCGGCCCAGATCACCTGTGCGCAGGTGGGTGCCATTGGCAAACAGGCCGATGTTTTTATCCGCCTCCACATAGGTGGCACCAACCACCACGCCGGGGTTGGCCACGCAAATCTCGCCAACCTCGTCCACCCCGCGCTCGGCTATGATTTTGCCCGCCGGATCGCAATCCAGAATTTTCACGTCGGAATAAGGAAACGGCAGGCCAACCGAGCCGATCTTGCGCTCGCCCGCCACCGGGTTGATCGAAATCAGACAGGTGGCCTCGGTCATGCCGTAGCCCTCCAATATCCGCACGCCAGTGGCTTTTTCAAACTTTTTGAACAGCTCCACCGGCAGGGGGGCCGAGCCGCAAAGCGCGTATTTCAGGCAGGAGACATCGGCATTGACCTCGCGCTGCATCAGCGCCGCCACCGCTGTGGGCACGGTCACCATGAAGCTGGCCTGATGGCGCTCGATCAGTTTCCAGAAATTGTCAAACACCCCGTCGCCGCGATAACCCTGCGGTGTGGGCATAACCATTTGCGCGCCCGAGGCGATGCAGGTCATCAATATCGGGTAAGCGGCAAAAACATGGAACATCGGCAACGGGCAGAGCAGCACATCTTCCGAGGTGATAATCTGGTATTCGGCACACCAGCCATTATAGATCATGCCCGAGAAACGGTGCTGCGCCACTTTGGGCATGCCGGTGGTGCCGCCAGTGTGGAAATAGGCGGCGATACGGTCTTCGTCGCTTTCCACCCAGTTCAGTGTTTTGCTTTGCTTGTCCAACTCCTCGTTGAAATTCAGCACCTTGGCAGAGTGTTTTGCCTCGACCTTGGGCCGCAAAAGCGGAATGAGCCAGGCCAGGGGGGGCTTGAGGTAACGCTTGAGGTCAACCTCCAGAATGGTTTTCACATCCGGGGCCAGCGCCACGGCTTCGGCCACCAGTTGCGCCACTTCGGTTTTGGGGAAAGGCGCAAGGGTCACCACCACTTTTGCCCCGGTTTCGCGCAGGATGGAGCCGATTTGCTCAGCCGAAAGCAACGGGTTGATCGGGTTAACGATGCCCGCCGTGGCCCCGCCGATAAAGGTCAGCACTGCCTCGTTACAGTTGGGCAGGATATAGGCCACCACATCTTTTTCGCCGACACCGAGCGAGCGGAACAGGTTGGCGCTCTGGGCTACACGCTCGCGCAGGGCGGCCCATGTAAAGGTTTCTTCCGGGTCTTTTGGCCCGGATTTGAGCATGAATGTCAGCGCTTTTTGCTGCGGGTATTTATCGGCGGTCTGGGAAAGCAGCTCAAACAGGGTATTGGCGCTCCAACGCCCAGATACATCCATCTCTTGTTCAACGGCACGCTTTTCGGCAATCGTCGCAATTTTCACGGTTTCATTCCTCCATTGGTTTTATTGTGTTTTACAGGAAGATGGCGGCAAATTGCCGCGAGGGCAAGTAAAACCTTAAGCGACCTGACCTTCGGTAAACTGTAAGCGGGCAAGGCGGGCATAAAGCCCATGCTCAGCCACCAGTTGATCATGGGTGCCTTCGGCCACGATTTTACCTTCTTCAAACACCACAATACGGTCGGCTTTTTTAACCGTGGCAAGGCGGTGGGCAATGATGATTGTCGTGCGCTCAACCGCCATTTTTTCCACCGCCTGCTGCACGGCGCGCTCGGATTCCGCATCCAGCGCCGAGGTGGCCTCATCGAGCAAAAGGATGGGCGCATCACGCAAAATGGCGCGGGCAATGGCGATGCGCTGCTTTTGCCCACCCGAAAGCATCACCCCGCGCTCACCGACATAGCTATCATAACCCTTGGGCAGCTTGCTGAGAAATTCATGCGCGGCGGCAGCTTTAGAGGCCGCGTAAACATCTTCGTCGCTGGCTCCGGGGCGGCCAAAACGGATGTTCTCCATCGCTGAGGTGGCAAAGATCACCGGGTCTTGCGGCACCAGCGCCATCTGGCGGCGCATAGCCACGCGTGAAAGCGATTTAAGCGGTTTTCCTTCAAGGGTTATTTCGCCCTCATCCACCTCATAAAAGCGCATAAGAAGCTGAAATATCGTGGTTTTACCAGCACCGGACGGGCCAACAAGCGCTATTGTCTCGCCGGGGTTTATATGCAAATTCAATCCGCTAAGCGCTGCGACCTGTGGGCGGGCCGGGTAGTGGAAGGTAACGTTTTTGAAAATAATCTCGCCATGTATCGGGCTGGGCAGGCTCACGGGCTTGGCCGGGTCTTCTATCGGGTCTTTGGCGTTGATCAGCTCCACCAGCCGTTCGGTGGCCCCGGCGGCGCGCTGCAATTCACCCCAAACTTCCGAAAGCGCACCAACCGCCGAGGCAACCATCACCGCATAGATGACAAATTGCACCAGCACCCCTGCCCCCATTTCGCCGCGCTGCACCACACCGGTGCCAACCCAAAGCACCGTAACAACCCCGGTGAAAACCAAAAAAATAATCGAGGCGGTCATGATCGAGCGCGTGAGAATGCGCTTTTTGGCGGTTATAAACGCTGCTTCGATCAGCCCGTCATATTTGGCCCGGCTTTGTGACTCATGGGTATAGGCCTGCACGGTTTGCGCCGCAAGCAGGGTTTCGGAGGCCACACCGGAACTGTCGGCGACCCTATCCTGGCTTTCGCGCGAAAGATTGCGCAGGCGGCGGCCAAAGATCACAATCGGCACCACAACCAGCGGCACGGTGAGCAGCACCAACCCGGTGAGATAGGGCGAGGTATAAAGCATAAAACCCAGCCCGCCGATGAAAATCAGCACATTGCGCAGGGCAACCGAGATCGAGGAGCTGATAACCGATAGAATCAGGGTGGTATCGGTGGTCAGGCGCGAAAGCACCTCACCGGTCATAATGCGCTCATAAAATGCCGGAGACATGCCGATGACCTTGTCATAAACCGCCTTGCGGATATCGGCGATCACCCGTTCGCCAAGGCGGGTGACAAGGTAAAACCGCAGCGCCGTGCCGATGGCCAGCGCGGCGGCGATCAGAATGGCATAGGTGAAAACATCGTCGATATCGGTGAGGCTGTCCTTGGAAAAGCCGTCAATCACCCCGCGCACCACCAGCGGGAAGGTCAGCGAAAGTGCGGCCGTGAGCACCAGCGCACCAAGCGCGCCCCAGATCAGGCCGGCATAGGGCTTCAAAAATGGCAGTAACTGGCGCAAAGGCCCAATATTTTTGGATTTGGCGCGGTCAGCGGGATTGTCTTGTGCCATTATGCCCCTCTCGATATTTGCCTCTGCAAGTAAGCCGGTTACCCGGCAAGCACAAGAGCATGCAATGTCACATTCAAATATTCAGGGTTTGAATACCCCTCCACCCCAACAGCCGGTCACCCAAGGGCGCGACCGCGCCCCGGCAACCATTTGCCGCGCCATCGCAGGCGTGAGCGCAGCGAACCTGCCGTGAGATATAAACACTTTTCCAGCCCATCCCACCCCAACAGCCGGTCACCCAAGGGCGCGACCGCGCCCCGGCAACCATTTGCCGCGCCATCGCAGGCGTGAGCGCAGCGAACCTGCCGTGAGATATATAGCTGGAGCGGGTGATGGGAATCGAACCCACGTATTCAGCTTGGAAGGCTGCTGCTCTACCATTGAGCTACACCCGCTTCACTGCGGCTTATAGCGGCTTACGCATGAAAGGATCAACCGGATTATGCGCGCA
>WFQA01000165.1 GCA_015487255.1 Paracoccaceae bacterium
GGCATCAATCGCCGAGCGCACCGAGCCGATGCCGGCAATTGCCGCCACGCCAAGCAGCAGGCATCGCAGAAAGATACGAAAGCCGCGCAAACCGCCGCGCAGCTCGCGCCTGGCAATGGTGGCGGCGTTGAGCAGGCTCATGCCAATACCCCGTCACGCAGCCCGATCACCCGGTCACAACGCGCCGCCAGTTCCTGCGCATGGGTGACCAGAACCAAGGTGGCCCCGTGGCGGTCGCGCAGGTTAAACAAAAGCTCGATGATGCTCTCGCCGGTGGCGCTGTCGAGATTGCCGGTTGGTTCGTCGGCCAGCAGAATATCCGGGCGCGGGGCGGCGGCGCGGGCCAGAGCAACCCGCTGCTGCTCTCCGCCGGAAAGCTGGGCCGGGTAATGGTCGGTGCGCTCGCCCAGCCCCACGGCCTCAAGCTCGGCCATGGCTTTGTCAAACGCATCCGGGTCCTTCGCCAGCTCCAGCGGGGTGGCGACGTTTTCCAGCGCGGTCATGGTTGGAATCAGATGGAAGGACTGGAAAACAATGCCCATGTGATCGCGCCGGAAGCGGGCGAGGGCGTCTTCATTCAGGCTGGCAAAATCCTTGCCAAGGGCGGTGATGCTGCCGCCGGTGGCGCTCTCCAGCCCGCCCATCAGCATCAAGAGCGAAGATTTGCCGGAGCCGGAGGGGCCGGTGAGGCCGAGGGTCTCTCCGCGCTCGACATTTAGCGAAATGCCCTTAAGTATGGGAACAGGCCCGGCATTGCCCTGCAAGGTGAGCTGGACATTATTGAGCGAAAGAACCGGTGACCCCATGCGAATTTCCCCTGCGATTATGTTTTTTATTGGCCAGATATATAAGCCATCTGAATGGCGCTACAAGGTTGGCCATGTTACGCGCATGATGGCAATAGTGACAATTCTTGCGGTAATGTCGGCGGGCGGGGTGGCGGCGCAGCAGCGCGTGGTGGCGTTTGGTGATTCGCTGACCGCCGGGCTGGGCCTGCCCGAGGCGGAGGGCTTTGTGCCCCGGCTGGAGGCATGGCTGCAAGCCGAGGGGCTGGATGTGGAGGTGATCAATGCCGGGCTGTCGGGCGATACAACGGCGGGCGGGCTGGCAAGGGTGGCCTGGGTGCTTGACGGGGGGGCGGATCTGGTGATTCTGGAGCTTGGCGCCAATGACATGCTGCGCGGGGTCAGCCCGGCACTGGCAAGGCAGAATCTGGATGCGATACTGGCCGAGATCACCGCACGCGGCATAAAGGTGCTGCTGGCGGGCATGCTGGCGCCGCCCAATTATGGCGCGGCCTACAAGGTGGATTTTGATGCGATCTACCCTGATCTGGCCGAGAAATACAGCGCCACGCTTTATCCGTTTTTCCTGCAGGGGCTGGGGGCGGCGCAGGGTGTTGATGAGCTTGTCGAGCTGATGCAATCCGACGGGATTCACCCGAATGCCAAAGGGGTGGGGATGATTGTGGAAGATATCGGCCCGGTGGTGGTTGAAGTTTTGGCCAAATAACCCCTGGCCTCAATCGGGCAAAGCCCCCCGGTTTGGGCCGGGGGGGGGAAGCCATTACTGCCAGAACGGTTTGTTGGCCTCTTCATGCGCCTCTTGATAGCTGACGCCGATATCCAGCAATGCCGCATCATCAAGCTTGGCGAGAGCCGCGCGGCTCTGGGCGCGGCTGGCCCAATGGGCAATTTTATTCAGGGAAACGGCCGGGAATTGAACGGTTTTGAGCGCAAGTGCTTGCATGATTGCCTCCATCAGGGTTTGTGTTGAATTGGCGTGAAGTCATTTCACGGGTTGATATATGAGGTGCATGATGAAATAAGTAAAATGAATGATTGTTGGGTAATGTATAAGGAAATGGAATATGATAAGAAATCTCGACCTGACAGCGCTGCGCTCGTTTGTGGCCGTGGCTGAAAGCGGCGGGGTGACCAGGGCGGCGGCGCAGCTGCACCTGACGCAATCAGCGGTTTCCATGCAGCTCAAGCGGCTGGAAGAGGCGCTTGGCCAGCCGCTTCTGCTGCGCTCTGGGCGGGGGGTGCGGCTGTCTTTGCAGGGTGAGCAACTGCTTGGCTACGGGCGGCGGATATTGGCTTTGAATGACGAAGTCTGGCTGCGCATGACCGATGCGCAATTCGAGGGCGAGGTCAGCTTTGGCGTGCCGGCGGATATCGTCTATCCACATGTGCCGGGGGTGTTAAGGCGCTTTGCGCATGATTTCCCCCGGGTAAAGGTGCAGCTGATTTCCTCATATACCGAGCATCTGAAGGGCATGCTGGCAGCAGGCCGGGTGGATATGATCCTGACCACGGAATACGGGCTGGAGAAAGGCGGCGAGGTGCTGCGCCGCGCCCCGCTGATCTGGGTTGGCGGTGAAGGTGGCCGGGTGTGGGAAGAGCGGCCCATGCGGCTGGCTTTCGAGAAAAACTGCATTTTCAGGCAAACGGCACAGCGGGCACTTTCCGATGCCGGAATCGAGTGGGATATGGTGGTGACCTCGGATTCAACCCGCACCATCGAGGCCACGGTTTCGGCTGATCTGGCGATCCATGCTTTGCTGGCGGAAACCTCGTCACCCTATATGAAAGAGATCGACCATAACGGCGCGCTGCCAGAATTACCGGTATTTAATATCAACATGTATCTGTCACACGGCGCGCGCCGCGAGATGACCGAGCAACTGGCCGACTATGTGCGGCTGGCTTACGGGGTGGATGGCTGAGGCAAACACCGCCGAGCGTAAGCGAGGCCACCGCCGCCGGCCAGCCGTGTTTTCAGCTCTGCTGAAAACCGTTCCTTTTCCGAGTGGGGGTTTACCCCCGCAGAGGAAAAGGAAAATACGGTTCTATCCATGGCATACGAGGCGGCTAGGCGATTATTACCGGCAAACGCGCCCGCTTACGCTGCAATTCCAGATGCCCCAATGGCGTCCAGCCCAAAATCACTGTATCCACCGCATCTTTCTTGAAGGCGGCTTTGATCACCTGCTCAACCTGGCGGCGATCTTTCTTGGCCAGGGGGGCAAAATCCACCACAATCTGCCCGCCAAGCCCGCGCAGGCGCAAGGCGCGGGGCAGGGCACGCGCGGCCGATATATTGGCTTTCAGTGCTGAAGCCGGGCTGAAATCGCCGCCGGTGTTTATATCCACCGCCACCAGCGCGCGGGTTGGCTCCACATACATATATGCCGCCCCCTCCAGCGCCACTTTGGGTGATTTCAGCATCTCGATATGCTGCCAGATGTCATGGCCCTCAAAGCAGCCCGGCGCATCAACCAAATCATCCGGTGCCGGGGTTGTCCACTCGCTCCACGCCATGTGGTGCGGGCTTGGGGCATCAAGCAAAAGCTGCGGCTCGGCGCTGTCATCGGCCAGCACATTTTCGCACACCATCAGCATCTGCCCGATATCAGCCAGAATATCCTCCGCGGGCTGCCCGGCACAGGCCGAGCGCAATATCAGCCCGTGGGCCATCCCCTCAAAGGCCTCATGCGCCAGCTCCAATAGCCGCACCCGCTCTTCCTCGTTGCGAATAGAACGCGCGACATTGATCCCAGGTGCCTCCGGGGTCACGATCACATAGCGGCTTTTGAACAGCAGCCGGGTGGCAACCGGCGGGGCTTTGCGCCCCCCGGCAAAGCTGGCGACCTGCACGGTCAGCGCCGCGCCGGGGCGCATGCCCCTGGCATCCTTCAAAAAGCCGTTTTGCCCGCCCGGCAACTTCACCATCATCCCGTGCATACCCTTGAGCGGGCGCTCGGCCACCGCGCGGTAAATCGCGCCGGGCAGGGGGGTGGTGGCGGCCTGATCAAGCAAAAAATCCTCCAGCCGGCCATCGACCATCAACGCGGCGGCCTCCTGGCCGTTGATCGCATCAAGTAATATCTGCCTGCCCTTCATGAGGTGCTCCAAAGCTTGTATCCGGCGGTGGTCAGCATATTGGCGGTCTCCGCCAGCGGCAGGCCAACCACATTGCTGTAGGAGCCGTTGATCCACGGAATAAAGGCACTGGCAAGCCCCTGAATACCATAGCCCCCCGCCTTGCCGCGCCATTCATCCGAGGCGATATAGGCATTGATTTCAACCTCGGAGAGCGGCTTGAACCGCACGGCGGTTTCCACCTGCCGCGCCCAGAGCTTTTCACCCATACGCAACGCCACGCCGGTAATTACCCGATGCCGCCGCCCCGAAAGCAGGCGCAAAAACCGCGCCGCCTCCGCCTCGTCCACCGGTTTTTCCAGTATCCGCCGCCCCACAGCCACCACGGTATCGGCCGCCAGAATCAGCCCCGCACCCGCAATCGCCTGCGCCTTTTCCACACCTAGCCGCCTGGCGTATTGGCGCGGCAGCTCAGCCTTCAGTGGGGTTTCGTCAATATCGGCAGGGGTGATCGCATCCGGCACCACGCCGATCTGCGCCAGCAGTTCCACCCGCCGCGGGCTGGCAGAGGCCAGAACAAGCCGCATTATTTGAAACGGTAGTTGATCCGCCCTTTGGACAGGTCATAAGGTGACATTTCTACCTGCACCTTGTCGCCCGCCAAAACACGAATACGGTTTTTGCGCATTTTACCTGCGGTATGGGCGATGATTTCATGGCCGTTCTCAAGCTCCACGCGGAAGGTCGCATTGGGCAAAAGCTCGATCACGACCCCGGGAAATTCGAGAAGTTCTTCCTTGGCCATGTGGTCTCCAATCTGGTTTTATATGGGGGGCAGCCCCCCCGCGCGGCATAGATGCGGCTATTTTGAGCGAATTTCAAGCCTAAAAACATTTAGTGTCTGTTGTGAATCGGTATTGCCGTAGCGGTTGGCATGCAATTGAATCGGTTTTATCATTAAGGCAATGATTGTGATGCAATCGCATCCACATGATGTGGCTCGGGAAAACCAAAACCCTAACGGCTTATGCAGGTAGGATTTTGGATATGATTTTCTAAGTGCTAACCCGTTTGAACACAACCGGCCTCGCAACGCGCGTGTGTCAGGCCGGCAGAGCTTCGGACGCATACTGATCGACGAACTGACCGACGGGCGGAATCGGCTTGATCACATCAATCAAGACGCCATTCGGATCGCGCGTGATGAAATGCCTTTGTCCAAAAGCCTCATCTGTCAGAGTTTTGATAATGGGCAAACCCGTCTTTTGAGCGCGTTCGAATTCGGCGTCGACATCCTCCACCTCGAAATTCAGGATCAGGCCCTGGATGAATCCGCGCCCCTCGGCCGGGACCGTTTCGTGATCTCCCTTGAGTATCGCGATATTGACTTTCGGATCTTCATTCGACTGCAGGTGGCAGTACCAGTCCGCATCGAAGCTGACTTTGAACCGGAAGTTGTTGACGTAGAATGCTTTTGTCGCCTTCACATCTGCCGTTTGAATGACCGGATAGTATTGTGTGCATTTCATGTTGCTTTTCCTTTGCTTGATACATACAGTATGTATGTAATTTACTTATAAACATACAGGCTGTACGTATGCAACAGAAAACTGAAACCCGTTCCAATAAGAATCGCACGGAAGCCACCCGGGCCGCGCTCTTGAAAGCTGCCAGGAGGCTTTTTTGCGAGAAGGGCTATGCCGAAACCTCGACGCCCGAGATCGTCAGGGCTGCAGGCGTTACGCGGGGCGCACTCTACCATCACTTCGAAGATAAGGTCGCACTCTTTCGTGCCGTAATTACCGAAGAGTATCTGGCGGTCGCAGACGAAATCACCAAGTCGGCGAAAACCATACCAGGGTCAGCCGTGGATGCGTTGAAGCAAGGCAGCCGTGGCTATATTAAGGCAATGGCCGACAAGGGCCGCATTCGAATCATGCTGCGTGACGGCCCGGCTGTGCTTGGACAAATGGAACTCGACAAGATCGATCGGGAAACATCGGCAGACACCTTGCGACAGGGGCTCGCGGAAGCGATGGAGGCAGGCGAGATAAAAAGCCTGCCGGTCAATGCTTTGACGGTCCAACTGTCCGCCCTTTTTGATAGGGCTGCCCTGGCTGTTTCCGAAGGGGACAATCCCAAGGATCACCTTGAAATACTTGACGCCATCTTCGCCTCGCTGAAGTAGCCGCTTGTCCCGTCTCGAACGGCAGTTTCGCCTGCTGAGCAGGCTTATAGCGAAAGTGCTGATAAATCGCCTTCAGGGCATTTCCAGCCGATGCTCCTCCAGCCCGGTTTTGGCGATATTGTTGGAGAGCAGTTTCCAGTTATCCGTGCAGTTTCGCACCGCCTTATCCAGCGGCATGGCGTGAAACCGCCCGTCTTCGCGCACCACAAGGCTCAGTCGCTCCAGCTTGGCGATGGCGTCATCGATCTCAAAATCGATCTCCACCTCGAAATGCGCGGCAAACCAGTGCTCGACCCGCTGATCAAGCGCCTCCATCGTCAGCGGCTCGCCCGCGAGATAGAGCAGGGCATAGGCCATAAACGCTTCTTTCACCTCGGCATCCTCGGAAGCGGCGATCAGATAGTCAAAACAACCGGCATTTTTGTTGAGCTTGTTGCTATGCGCCTGATCGGAGAGTTTTTTCTGGTGGCGCAGCGCGTGGCGGTCATAGCTGACCCATTGCCGCAGCCCAAGCCCGATAAAGGCGGCCAGAACCGTGCCAGCCGCGATGCTCTTTTTGAATGTGTCATCCTCCACCTGCCCGGCAATGCCAAGGTAAGCGGCAACCGCCAGCAGCAGCACGGTGAGCGCGGGGATGATCTTCATCAGCAGCGGCACCCCGGCAATAATGGTGGAGGCCCCGATCAGCACCTTGCGCAACAGGCTGACCGAGGCACGCGCATTGGGGTAAAGCGATTTGAGGTCCGCCAGCGGGATATCCCGGTAAAGCTGCAAATAAGCCGCCCCCTGGCGCAACCCGGCGCGCTTGATATCCTTTTTGCTGGCATCCAGGCCGGGGATCATGGCAAAAACCACGTGGTCGTAAGTGGGGATCATCACCGTTTTACTGCGCAGGCCAAACCATTTATCAACCTTGCTCTCATGCTCGTGCAAGCCGCGGGCATAAAACCGCACCGAGGAAAACACCCTGGTTTTCACTTTTATTTCAGCGCCCAGCCGGCCTTCCTTGCTATTGGCCTCCTCCACCTCCTCATTGCTCAGCGGGCGAAAATTGGCGGCGATCAGCACCCTGTCAAGCTCATCCAGAAAAACCTGCCGCTGCCTGGGGCTGGTTTTCAGCGGGTGATTGCCTTTTTTATCCGGGTTCAGCCCGACATACAGCTCCTTGATCAACTCGGAGGTGGTGAAAAATTCCATATGAAACAGCAGCGCCAGCCAGCGCACGAGGCTGGCCATTTTCGGATGGTCTTGCGGTGTAAGCGCGGGGTGCTGCAATATCGCGGAGACGATCTCGGATTTGCGCACCGGGATGTAATAATCAAACGCCTCGCTGGTCATGGCTCCACCTCGATCGGGGGGCCAAACCGCGCCCTGATCCGCGCTTCGATCTGGTCGCGCGCCTGGCGATAGGCGGCCAGTTTTTCCTCGCGGTTGCGCCCAAGATCGGTGGGGTCAAAGATCGGCCAATACTCCACATCCAGCGCATAAAAGCGCGTATATTCCAATGCCGCCCGCTGGGCTGCCGGCGAGAGTGCCACAATCAGGTCATAGCCGTCAATCTGGTCGCCCCATTCCTCCATTTCCGAAAAAGACCGCGCCCGGTGCTGGCTCAGCACCACCCCGATTTCGGCACAAACCGCGATGGAAAACCCGTCGATCTCCAGCTTGTGGCGCACCCCGGCGGATTGCACGAAGATCGAGCTGCCGTAATCGCGCTTCATGATGCCTTCGGCCATCGGCGAGCGCACGGCGTTATAATCGCAGGCAAACAAAACCGATGTTGGCTGGCCCTGCATGCGCTAGCCCTTGAAATGCAAAACGCAAATCAGCGTAAACAGGCGCCGCGCGGTGGCGTGGTCGGTTGCCACCTTGCCCTCAAGCCGCTCGAGCAGCACCCGCGCGCCCTCGTCATGAATGCCGCGCCGCCCCATATCGATCGCCTCGATCTGGGCTGGCGGCAGGCGCTTGACCGCATCGAAATAGCTTTCGCAAATCTGGAAGTAATCTTTGATCACTTGGCGAAACGGTGAAAGCGATAGTTGAAATTCCCCCAGCATGCCTTTGGAATCGCTAAAAATACTAAAAACCAGCCGCCGCTCCATGATGGAAAGATCAAGCCGGAACGGACCCGGAGGGGTGGCACCATCGCGCCCCAGCGGGGCAAAGCTGTTTTCCTGCAACAAATCATAAATCGCCACCCGCCGCTCCTGTTCGATCTCGGGCGTCGGGGCGGGCAGGCCGGATTCATCGAGGTTAACCTCGGTCAGATGGTTATCACGCATCGTTCAGCGCCTCCAGCCGGGCCAATACCGATAGCCCGTGCGCCTCCAGGCTTTCTGACGCGGCCAGCGTTGCCGCCGCTGGCCCTATGGCGCGCAGGCTTTCGGGGGTCATCTTTGAAATGGTGGTTTTCTTCATGAAATCAAGCACATTCAGGCCAGAGCTGAAGCGCGCGCTTCGCCCGGTTGGCAGCACATGGTTTGGTCCGCCAATATAATCGCCGATCGCTTCCGGGGTATAGGCCCCGATAAATATCGCTCCGGCATGGATGCATTTCTCGGCCAGCGCTTCGGCATCCGCCACGCAAATCTCCAGATGCTCGGGGGCAATGCGATTGCTCAACGCCGCCGCTTCGTTCATATTCCTCACCACGATCACCGCGCCATAATTGGCCCAGCTTTTGCCCGCCATCTCCCGGCGCTCCAGTGTTTCAAGCCGTTTTTCAACCGCTTGTGCCACGGCCTTGCCAAAACCCGCATCATCGGTGATCAGGATGGATTGCGCGCTCTCGTCATGCTCGGCCTGGCTCAGCAGATCAAGCGCCAGCCAGTCGGGGTTGTTATCTTTGTCAGCGATCACCAGTATTTCGCTTGGCCCGGCGATCATATCTATCCCCACCTGCCCAAAAACCTGCCGCTTGGCGGTGGCGACAAAAGCATTGCCCGGCCCGGTGATTTTATCAACGGGTTGGATGGTTTTTGTGCCGTAAGCCATGGCGGCAATCGCCTGCGCCCCGCCAATGCGATAGATGGTTTTTACGCCGGAAAGCCGCGCGGCCAGCAGCACCAGCGGGTTGATCTTTCCGTCAGGTGTGGGCACGCAGACCACCAGGTTCTCCACCCCGGCCACCGCTGCGGGGATGGCATTCATCAGCACCGAAGAAGGATAAGAAGCTAGCCCGCCCGGCACATATAAACCAGCAGAGCCAACCGCCGACCAGCGCCAGCCCAGCTCGGCTCCGCTATCATCAACCCAGCGAGCATCCTCGGGAACCTGCCGCTGGTGATAGGCCCGGATACGCGTGGCAGCCAGATACAGCGCCTCACGCTCGGCTTGAGGCACATCTGTAATCGCAGCCTCGATCTCGGCCTCGGAAAAGGCAAAGGTTTGCGGGGTCAGATGGTGGTGGTCAAACTTTTCGGTCAATTCAATGAGCGCAGCGTCCCCTTGCTGGCGCACATCGCGGATAATTTCATTGACAATATCAAGCACGTCAAGGTCAGAATCCCGCCTGATATTCAGCAGGTCGGAAAAGGCGGTTTCAAAATCTTCAGCGGAAGTGTTGAGAAAAACGGGCATTTGGGTCTCCGGAACTGTTGCGTTAGCCATAACGTGGGCGCTGGGTTTCCGCAAGGACCGCCGAGCCGAAGGCGAGGCCACCGCCGCCGGCCAGCCATTTTTTAAGCTTGCTTCAAAAATGCCACCGGTGCCGCTTGATGCCGTCTGGGGGATATTTTACTGCGGTGCCGCCGCGCGCGCCTCTTCGGCGGCCTGAAGTCGTCGGCTGCGCCTCCTTGGTTCAGGACACCTCATCGGCGCGTGTCGTGCAAAAAGCACGACCATGTAGATGATAGGGGTAATCAATTTTTCGGAAGCAACCGGGTGATGCCAGCAGATGCCCCGCGGGCGATTGCGGGGTCCAGCGTCATCTGGATGTATTCCGAGCGCCGCCAGATCACCGACATATCATCATAATAGCGCGACAAAAAATGCCCGCTTTGGCCCGTTGCTGCGATATAGACCGAGTTATCCGGGTTATCAAAATCCACCACCATGCGAAAGCCCGCCGCATTTATGTTGGTATAGGGGGCCGCGCCCGTGCTTCTGGTCTGGCCGCGCAGCAGGGTGTTGTCTCCGCCCGGGGTTTCCTGCCAGATATTGGCAAACCACGAGATAACCGGGATATCACCAAGGGTTTTATTCTCCTGAAAGGCCATGTGGGCACTGCCCCAGCGCCAGCGGTTTATATCGCTGCCATAGTCACGCACCAGCTCTTGCAGCGCATCATCCAGCGCGATGGAGGCGATTTGCTGGCAGGTCTCGATCTCTATGCTTGGCTTGACATCACACCAGACCGACGCCCCTTGAATGTTGCGAAACACCCGCTCGATGAACAGCGGGTTAACCCGAGTCACTTCACCCGAAAGCTGGCCAAGATCGTCGGAAACCAGCCGGCGCTGCAAGGCGCGCACCCAGGCGGCATAGATCAGCGGCTCGGGGTCGTGCTGGCCCATATTGCCGTTCCATTCAGAGAGCAGGCCAAGCGCTTCACGTCTGCGCGCGCGGTGAGTGCCGGGGGCGGCGTCTTGGTCGGCAAACCACAGGCCCTGGCCGATCAGCGGCAACAGGATGCGGGCGGAGATGGAAACCGTATCGGTCTGGATTGCGGTAAAGCTGTTTTGGGTATGAAACTGGCGGGCATTAAGCAGATCAGTGGCGCGGATAATGCGCTGGGTATCCCCCCAGTCAGCGCTGAAATTCCGCGGAAACGCGCCAGTAGGCAGGGCATTGTTGGTGTTGACCACCACCCCGCTTTCAGGGTTTTCAATCAAGGGGTTTTCAGTAAAAGGGTAAAACCCCTGCCAGGCATTCACCTCCAGCCAGCCCTGCGCCGGAATGCGGCCTTTTGTTTCGTTGAGCGCATCCCGCCTCGGCACCCGCCCGGCGGTGACAATGGCGATGTTTTCCCGGTCAGCAAGGGTCACATTATAGGAGGGCGCGACCATGTTTTCCAGCGCGGCCCGCGCAGAGCCGGTCGATCTTGCCCGCATCAGGCCCATCATTGCCTGCACGCTTCGGTCCTGCTCCACCAGCCCGGTCCATGCCAGTGAAAAAACATGGCCCTCGGGGCGGATTTGGGCAATGCCAAAGCTGTTGCCGGGTATAACCGGGCGGCCACTGGCCCAGCGCAGCTCACGGGTGACGGGCGCTTGCCCCTCCACGGCAATCACGGTTGGGCGGGTCTCAAATTCGATCGCACCATCCTCGGTCAGGTATTCACTCTGGTTTTGCGGGTTGAGCCGCTCCAGATAAAGATCCTGATCATCAAGATAACTCGCCGTCAGCCCCCAGCCAAGCACATCACTGCGCCCGATCAGCACCGCCGGAATACCGGGGACCGTCGCCCCGATCACCCCGCCGCTTTCCAGCTCAAGCCGGGCCAGCATCCACACACCGGGTGCGGTCAGGCCAAGATGCGGGTCATTGGCCAGCAGGGTGCCGCCACTGGCCGAGCGCCCGCCTGAGGCAGCAAATGCGTTTGACGCGCCGGCCAGACCAACGGCGGCAACAGGACTGAAGGCCGGGGCCGGCGCCACCGAGGCATAGTCAAGCGCCATCTCTGGAAATAGCATCGAAAACGACGGCACATCGGTTGAAGGCACATCCGGCGCATCAGGCAGGATGTCAGCTATCCGCTCCGGCGGCACCCGAAAGGAAAGCTTGGCCCGCAGCACTTCCAGGCTGGCTTTGTCACTCATCTGCAAGGCCATCAGCTTGAGCAGGGCAATACTGTCAGCCGGTCCCCACGGGGCGATGGCGTTGTCATAAAGAAAAAACTCCGGCGCGCCCCGCCCCAACGCCTCGCTGCGCACAGTGGCCACCCAGGCATTTACACCGGCGGCATAAGCATTGAGCAGCGCCAGTGTTTCTGGCGTTTGATAGGCCACCGCGCGCTGTGAAATACCGTAAATATCGAGTGCGCGCATCAATTCGTCGGTCTCCAGTGTTTCCGGCCCAAACATCTCGGAAAGCCGCCCCTGAGCAGTGCGCCGCATCAGCTCCATCTGCCACAGGCGATCCTGCGCATGGGCAAAACCTAGGCCAAACAGCACATCCGCATCGCTCTGCCCGAAAATATGCGGCACCGCGTAGCTGTCGCGCACGATCTCGACCTCAGCCTCTACAGCCATACTCACATAGCTGCGGTTATAATCAGGCAGCGACCGCCCGGCCAGATAATAGACAAACCCCACCCCGACTCCCGCCACAATGAGCAGCGTCACAAAGCCACCGAAGATCCAGCGAAACAGCTTGGTCATGGGAAGAGAATCCGATCCTTGCTTGACCTTGCGCTGATAGCAGGCCATTTGAAAGGGAGCAACATGACAGGAGGATTGAAATGGCAAAACTGGCGTTTTTGGGCCTGGGGGTGATGGGCTACCCGATGGCCGGGCATCTGGCAGCCGCCGGGCATGAGGTCTGCGTCTATAACCGCACCGGTGCCAGGGCCGGGGCCTGGGTGGAGGAGCATAACGGCCACATGGCCCGCACCCCGCGTGAAGCGGCTGATGGGGCGGAAATGGTTTTTGCCTGTGTTGGCAATGATGACGATCTGCGCTCGGTGGTGCTTGGCAAAAATGGCGCGTTGCAAGCGATGAACGCAGGCACGATCTTTGTTGACCACACAACCGCCTCCGCCGAAGTGGCCCGCGAGATTTATGCACAGGCGGCAGCGCAAGGTGTTGCCTTCATCGATGCCCCGGTTTCCGGCGGGCAGGCCGGGGCTGAAAACGGCGCGCTGACGGTAATGTGCGGCGGCGATGACACCCCCTACGCCAAGGCCGCGCCAATCATTGCCGCTTTTGCCAAATCCTGCCGCCTGATGGGGGGCAGCGGGGCCGGGCAACTCACCAAAATGGTCAACCAGATTTGCATTGCCGGGCTACTGCAAGGGCTGGCCGAGGGGCTGCATTTTGCTCAAAAAGCCGGGCTGGACGGTGAAGCGGTGGTCGATGTGATCTCCAAAGGTGCCGCCGGAAGCTGGCAGATGGAAAACCGCTACAAAACCATGCTGGCTGATGAATTTGACTTTGGCTTCGCGGTGGACTGGATGCGCAAAGACCTGAGCATCTGCCTTGAGGAGGCCAATAACAACGGTGCCAGCCTGCCCGGCACTGCCCAGATCGACCAATATTACAAAGACGTGCAAAACATGGGCGGCAACCGCTGGGATACCTCCAGCCTGATCCGCCGCCTGCGCGCGCTGGAGAAATAGACCGCCGAGCCGCAGGCGAGGCCACCGCCGCCGGCCAGCCGTGTTTTCAGCTCTGCTGAAAACCGTGCCTTTGGTGAGCGGGGGGCTTTAGCCTCCCCGAAGCAAAGGCACCTCCCCCCGTTTACTACTGTGCAGCGAAAACGGCTTACCAAAGCTTTAGTTCCGCCTTAATATATCCCTGACAGCCCGGCGCATCCTGCCAGAACATGTGGAGATTATATATGCCTTATGAGTTGAAAAACCTGGTTGCCGATTGCAGGCAGGCGCTGCAAAACGGAGCCACAAAAACCGCCCTCGGCGAGGTTTGCGCGGCCATGCGCAAAATCCTGCAAAACCCTGATTTTGTCGAACAGCATTTCGGCCCCGCGCGCGAAATCGGCCGCAGCACGCTCTATCACGATCCCGCGCTTGATTTTCACATCTACGCCCATATCCCCGACGGTGCCATCCTCAGCCCGCCCCATGATCACGCCTCGGCATGGGCCGCCTATGGGCAGGCGATTGACCACACCCAAATGACCGGCTGGGCCATTCCCGGGGGTGAAACCCTGCCCAAGCCGCTAATAACCTATCGCATGGCCCCCGGCAGCGCCGGATATTATGACGTGGGCGAATTGCACTCGATCGACATGCCCGCCAGTTCACGGTTTTTGCGCATCACCGCCACGGATATAGATGTGCTGCCCTGCCGGTATTTTCACGAGGTCGATACCCGAAAATCCATAGCCAAATATCTGGGCGGATGATGTGACCATAGATTTCCACGCCCATTGGCTCCCCCCCGCGCTGGCAGACGCCCTCAAACAGCGCCAAACCCCGCCGAGGATTGACGCAAAGGCCCACAAGCTTCACATGCCCATCGGCCCACTTCCCTTTGACAGCAGCTACAGCGACCTCCCGGCCCGGCTGCGCCAGATGGATGCGCAGGGTGTCAGCATGCAGGTGCTCTCCCTGCCATGCCTGTTTGGGCTGGATAGCCTGCCCTTGGCTGAGGCTTTGCCACTATTGCGGTTGTTTAACGAGGTAACAGCGCAGGCAGTGGCGCAATTCCCTGGCCGCTTTGCCGGGCTGGCGTCACTCCCGTTTGATGATATTGACAAAGCCGCGCAGGAATATCGGCACGCCCGCCGCGCGCTTGGGCTTCTGGGCGCGATTATTCCGGCCAATTATTTTACCTCGATCACGCAGGCCAAAACGCTGAAACCGCTCTTGGATATGGCGGATCAAGAGGGTGGGCATTTGTTTTTGCATCCCGGTCAGTGCGCTGACGAGGTGGGTACAACAACCGGCAGTCATTACCCCGACAGCGCCATGCCGCGGCGCCAGCTTGATATCCAGCATCAGATGTCCGCTGCGATGGTAACGCTTTTATGGGGGGAGGTGCTGAATAAATACCAAGGGTTTACTTTGCATGTGGCAAATATGGGCGGCACTTTGCCGCTGGTGGTGGAGCGTATGGATTACACCTCAAAGCTGCGCACGCGTGAACCGGTTTTACCCTCAAAGCGACTGCGGGAAGGGA
>WFQA01000166.1 GCA_015487255.1 Paracoccaceae bacterium
AGATTTGCGGCACGATTGTGCAGGGCTTTGGCGGCGCATCGCAAGAGAATAACGGAAAACAAATCATCTGGGGCATGCAGGCCAGAGGTGAGGGAAAGTGGAACCGGGGCAATGTCTGGGCGCCGGATGATGATAAAACCTACCGCGCCAATCTGACGCTGGATGGCAATACACTGGTGGTGCAGGGCTGTGTGGCGGGTATCTTCTGCCGCTCCTCCGTCTGGACACGGGTGCAGTAAACGCCGGGCCAATCCCCACCCTGCGGTGCGCAAAATGCAGGGTGGGTTATAATTCACCAAGCGTTGGCATCTGCCGGTGCCGGGTGGTGCGCCCTTACGGTCTCCAGCGCAAAAAATTACCGATCAGGCGCAGGCCGGTTGCCTGGCTTTTTTCCGGATGGAACTGCGTGCCGATCATGTTGTCCCGCCCGACCACTGCGGTGATCTGCCCGCCATGGTCGGCATGGGCAAAGCGGTGTTTTGGGGCCTCCGGGCGCAGGTGGTATGAGTGCACAAAATAGGCGTGGTCACCATTTGAAATCCCCTCCAGCACCGGGTGGGGGGTATCGATCAGCAACTCGTTCCAGCCCATATGCGGGATTTTGAGCGCCGGGTCATCGGGGGTAAATTCAACCACCTCACCGGGGACCCAGCCAAACCCCTTGGTCTCGTGCCCGTGCTCGCGCCCGAGGCTGGCCATCAGTTGCATACCCACGCAGATACCCAAAAAAGGCGCGCCCTCGGTAATGACCCGCTGCTCGATGGCCTCAAACAATCCGCTATAGCCGCCAAGCCCGTCGCGGCAATCCTTGAAAGCCCCGACACCGGGCAGCACGATACGGTCAGCCCCGGCCACAAGCTCGGGGTCGGAGGAAACCACAATTCTATCGCCGGTATCCTGCGCCATGCGCTCAAAGCTTTTCGCAGCCGAGCGCAGGTTGCCGCTATCGTAATCGACGATGACGGTGGTCATTCGCTGAGCGTCCCTTTGGTGGAGGGGATGGCATCTGCCTTGCGCGGGTCGGTATCGAGTGCCTGGCGCAAGGCCCGGGCCACGGCTTTGAAGGCGGCCTCGGCAATGTGGTGGCTGTTGATGCCGTCAAGCTTGGCGACATTGAGCGTGATGCCACCATTCATCGCAAAAGCGGTGAAGAATTCGCGCACCAACTCGGTGTCAAAACTGCCGATCTTGGCGGCGGTCATTTCGACATTCCATACCAGATAAGGCCGCCCCGAAAGATCAAGCGCGGCCCGCACCAATGTGTCATCCATGGGCAGGTGGCATTCGCCATAACGGTTGATGCCGCGCTTGTCACCCAAGGCAATGGCAAACGCCTTGCCCAGTGCAATGCCGACATCCTCCACGGTGTGGTGGTCATCAATGTGCAAATCCCCGATTGCCCGGACCTTCATGTCAATCAGCGCGTGGCGCGAGAGCTGGTCGAGCATATGGTCAAAAAACCCGATGCCGGTCTGGTTGTCATAACTTCCGGTGCCGTCGAGGTTGATTTCGACGGTAATATCGGTCTCCGCGGTTTTGCGGGTCTGTGTTGCTGTGCGCATATTCATCTCCGTTTGAGGCGGTTATAGCGGGGCCAGGCGACGGGGGGAAGGGGCAACAAGCGCAAAGGTTTCAGCGCGGCGCGGGTGGGGCATTGCAACAAGCGAAATATTGACGCGCCGCTTTTGCCGAGCGTAGCGAGGCCATGGCCCAAACGCGGGCATCGTCTTTGCGCAGCAAAGGCGATGCCTGCGGAGGGCACCACGTTTGAGAAACAGACCGGCCTTGCGCCCTGCCTCAACCGGGGTTGCTTTTCCCTCTGCGGGGGTAAACCCCCACTCGGGAAAAGCATGTTTTCAGCAAGCTGAAAACCGGCCTGCGGCGCAGTGGCCTCGGCTTCGCCTCGGCAAGGGGTGCACTTCTTTGGTCTTACGTAATGGTGGGCGCTTCCCAGGCAGCCAGATTTTTCAGCCCTTCGCAAATATGGTCAAATGCCTCTGCCGCCCGTGCTGAGTGGTGGCGGGCATGCAGGTGGCCGTGCATCAGGCCATTTTCCTCCAGCAGCACCGATTCACCGCCCGAGAAGATATGTAGGGTGTTATAGAGCAAACCCTCGTCTCGCAGCGGGTCACACCCGGCGGTGGAGATATAACTGGGTGGCAGGTTGTTGAAATCATCCCCCATCAGCGGAAAATAATCCGCTGTATCCGGCCGTGGCTGGCCACTCAGGCGCAGGGTTTCGAACTCAAGCACCGCCGCGCCGGTCAGGATCGGGGCCTCGGCGTGCTCGCGGGAACTCTCGTGTTCCCCGGGCACATCGAGCCAGGGGTAGATCAACATATGACCGTGGACTTTCTCGCGGCGCTTCAGGGTTACGCTCGCCGCCAAAGTTGCCCCGGCGCTGTCACCGGCGAGGATGATTTTTCCATCCAGCCTATCCACCACGTTCAGTGCATCTTCAAAATGGGCTGGCCATGGGTGCTCCGGTGTGCGGCGATAATCAACCGCCAACACATCCAGCCCGGTATTGGCGCAGATTTCCATGCAGATGGCGTGGTGGCTTTCCAGATTACCCAGTGCAAAACCGCCGCCGTGAAAATAAACCACCAGCGCTTGTGGATCATCGGCGTGGTAGCGGCGGGTGGCAACGCCGCCAATCAGCGAATCAGTATAGCGGATATCCGGCAGCTCCGGCTCGATGGCCTTGCAAAAACCCAGATAAGCCTTGCGGATATTCTCAAGGCTTGGATCTTCAGGCATAAAACCGGCATTATAGGCCAGATATTCATGGATTTCGCTATCAAGCAGCGCTGCGTAATCTGGTATTCCCATGGGATTCCTTCACTTTTTAACCAATATGTACAAACATTCCAGTTTTTGGAAGTTTTTTCGAAACCGGCCTTGACCTTCCAGAGGCTGGAAGCCCTAAATGGATGCCAGAAAAAACAAACGGAGTGAAATCTATGGATGATTTTAGCAAAAGCGGAACGGTGGAATTCCCGGTAATCGGGATGAATTGCGGCGGCTGCGCAAAAAAGGTAAAACGGCATCTGGAAGAGGTGGACGGGGTGGTG
>WFQA01000167.1 GCA_015487255.1 Paracoccaceae bacterium
CGCCACCCCGGCTGTGGTGCCCTCCGCCGTCAATTTTTTGCTTTGCAAAAAATCAACGACGTTTGGGCCATGGCCTCGCTTCGCTCGGCGGGGGCCTAGGCCAAAGCTTCCGCGCTGGGTGATGGCCCTTTCAGGGCTTTGGCCTCGGCGCGGCTGAGCTGTTCGCCGTGTTTGCGGGTTAGCAGTGCCTCGCGGGCGCGGGCATAGGTGTCATCCTGCCAGAAAATCAGGCAGCCGTTGCAGCCCTTGCCGCAGCAGCCGTCCACGCCTACCCGGTTGGTCTTGAAGCGGCGCTCGGAGGTGTTTTCGGCTACGGATTCTGCCAGCGCGTCGCGGCGCTTGGCATAGGCTGGCTCGTTGCGTTTACCGCCGGTTTCCAGCCCCTGCACCAGCTTGTCGAACTTTACCCGGTTCCATTGCTCGGTGGTCAGGGGTTTTTCCTTGCGCAGCACGCTATAGGTGGGGAATCTGGTTTTCAGATCCTCTATGTCCTCATGGTCAAACAGCACGAACGGCACCTTGATGGTGGCCTGCGCCCCGCCATGCACCGCGGTTTTTATCTCGCCCGAAAGCAGCTCGAATTCATACATGCGCAGCAGCACGGTCTCGCGGCTGATGGGTGAGACGAAATCCAGCACCTCGCCCGCCTCCAGCTTGTTTTTCACCGCGACATGGAAGGCGTCATCCGTTACCGCCGTTACCACCCCGGCATATTCCCATTGCGCGAGGGATTCCGTTTGCTCGTAATCGTGGGAATAATTGCTGAGGCGACCGTCATGGAAGGCCAGCGTGTAGCCGCGATTGCCCACCGATTCCAGCTCGCGCATGTATTTATGCGGGGTCCAGCCCTCCGGGTCGGCGTAATAATCATCTATCGCCATGCGGTAGGCCCGCGCCACCACCGCCACATAATATTCCGATTTCCCCCGCCCTTCGACCTTCAGGCTATCAACCCCTAGCGCCAGATAATCATCCAGCTTGGGCATGATGCACAGATCACGCGAGTTGAGGATGTAAGAGCCGCGCCCGTCTTCCTCGATCGGCATCAGCTCGCCGGGGCGGCAGCCTTCCTCAAGCAAAAACTCGAACATCTCGGCGTTGTCTTCATTGATATCCAGCGCCTGCACCGTGCCATCCTTCAGCCGCATCCGCACTTTATAATTCCAGCGGCAGGAATTGGCGCAATTGCCCTGATTGGCCCCGCGCTCACTCATGAAATTGCTGAGCAGGCAGCGGCCGGAATAGGTCATGCACATGGCGCCATGCACAAAGGCTTCCAGTTTCACATCCGGGCATTTCTCGCGAATCTCGCTTAGCTCGGCAAAGGAGACCTCACGCGCCAGCACCACCAGCTCCGCCCCGTGCGCCTGCCAGAACTTCACCGACAGCCAGCTTGACACATTGGCCTGGGTCGAAATATGCAGCGGCAGATCGGGGGCGCGCTCCTTCACGAATTGAAACACACCGGGGTCCGCAATGATCAGCCCGTCGGGGTTCACCTTACGCACCGTGTCGATATATTCCTCCAGCTTGGGCACGTCTTTATTATGGGAAAACAGGTTCAGCGTCAGGTAGGCGCGCTTGCCGTGGGCGTGGCAAAATTCCACCCCCTCGATCACCTCTTCAAGGCTGAACTGGCTTTTGGTGCGCAGGCTAAGATCGGGCGTGCCGAGGTAAACCGCATCGGCCCCGTAAAGCACCGCCATTTTCAGCTTGCGCAGGTTGCCCGCGGGCATCAGCAATTCGGAACGGTGGGTCATGGCAAAGCCTCAAATCTTGGTAAACCTGGGCTTTAACCGATCAGGCGGAGATTTCCAACCCCATCAGCACATGGGCGTATTGCGCGCCGTGCATGTCGCGGTCTTGCCGCGCGCCTTGCGGGGGGGTGCGGGGAAAGCTGAATTTGATCACATGCAGGCTGGCGATATCAAAGCGCTTCATATGCTTGAGCGGCACCTGAAGCGCTGCCGCCACCGCCTTGGTGCCAAGCGATTTTTGCACGGTTTCAAACACCGCCGGATTGCCGCAAAACACATCAACCGTCACCCAGAACGGCCCGGCGTTTTTGGAGCGGATAAGCTGGACAGCGTCTTTAAGCAGCATCGATCACCCCGCTTTCCAGTCGGAAGGCCGCCATCGGGTCGTTGAGCGGCATCACATGGTTGAGGGTGAATTCATAAAGCGGCCCCCGGTCGGTATGGGCCGGAGAGAACGGAAAGGCGAAGGTCGGCACAGCCTCGCTGTCGCTTAGCGGAAAATGCAGCAAAAACGGGTTGATGAGCTTGGCGATCTCGCTGGCCGCTGCCTGGGTATCAGCGGTCACAACCCCCATCACCCCGGCTTCGTTGGGGGTCGCACTGCCGGTTTCCAGCGCGCCAAGCGTGGCGTCCAGCCCGATCAGGCGAAACTCCAGCGCGTAGTCGCCGCCGATTTGCGCATCGATCAGCGGGCGCAGAACCCGGTGCATTTTTTCCAGCCATATCTTGGCGTTTTTCACATAATACGGGTCCCGCAGCAGCGCCAGGATGATGCTCTGATAGCCTTTCAAAGCCGCCCCTTCCAGCTTCACCGTATAATCCGCCTTCACCCATTTTGCCCCTTCCACCCGCACCCGGCGCTCATCCAGCGGCATGTATTTTGCCGCGCGCACATCCAGATATCCGCCCGGCTCGTGCAGGATAAACGGATCGGCGTTTTCATAAAGCATATGGGCTGAAACCGTGTAGGGGGTGCAGCGCGCGCCGCGCGCCATCGGCTGCACCTCAAAGCCGCGCTCGTCAAAATCAATCACCACCACGCCCGAGGTTGGGTTGGTTGAGCATTGCGCCCCGCATTCGCCAATTTTACCCCCGTGCCAGGCCGCGCCCGCATGCGCCCCGCGCAGCAGCGGGTAGGCGGCGATCACCGCTGTATCGGTCATGCGCCCGGCCAGCACGATATCCGCCCCGGTTGCAAGGGCCGCCTGCATCTGCTCCACCCCGGCCAGCGCCACGATATTGCCCCGCAGCTCGGGCTTCAGCCCGCCAAGCGCGCGCAGCCTGGCCGCCTTTACCCGCTCCACCGGCTGGTCACTGTAAAGCCGCGCCACCTTTAGCTGCTGCCCCAGCTCCACCGCCAGCTCGGTGGTGATCTGCATCATCCAGTCCACCATCGCATCAGCCCCGCAGGTGCCACATGAGCCGATCACCAATGGCACACCCAACTCTGCCCGCGCCAGCATCAGCGCGCGCCACTCAGCCTTGCACACCGCGCGGGAGTATTTTGACGTGGCCGTGCCAAGGTAATATGGCCCGCTATCGGTTGATCCGCCATCAACGCAGATGATATCCGGTGCCATCCCCACCCCGCGTGCCAGAGCCTCTTGGCTGAAGCCCAGCCCAAGCGCGCCGGTGGGGATCAGCACCCGGGTTTGCATCAATCCGGCACTTTATCGGGGGTTTTGATGTAGCGGCGCAAAAACAGCGGCGCGACAAACCCGGCGAAAGCCGCGATCCACAGCCCCGTCGCGATCGGCGAGCTGAACAGATATTGCCATTCCCCGCCCGAAATCACCATGGCGCGGCGCAAGGCGTCCTCCATGTAGTTGCCCAGCAGAATGCCCAGAATGATCGGCACGGTTGGCACACCAAGCTTGCGCAGGAAAAACCCCATCACCCCAAAAGCGATCATCAACAACAGGTCAAACCAGCTGCCCGAAAGCGAATAGATGCCCACAAAGCTCACCATGGTCACCCCCGGCAGCAGCACCCATGGCGGCACCATCAGGATTTTCACAAAGATCTTCACCATCGGCACATTCAATATCAGCAACACCACATTGGAGATCAGCAAAGCCGCGATCAACCCCCAGACAACCTCTGGCCGCTCCTCAAACAGTAGCGGGCCGGGGGTGATGTTGAGGGTCATCAGCAGCGCCAGCAACACCGCCGTTGTGCCGCTGCCGGGCACGCCAAGGGTCAGCATCGGCACCAAAGCCCCGCCAGCGGCGGCGTTATTGCCAGCCTCCGGTGCGGCCACCCCGCGCACATCGCCTTTGCCAAACCGGCTTTTATCTTTCGAGATCGCCTTCTCGGCGGAATAGGCCAAAAAGCTGCCAAGTGAAGCCCCGGCACCGGGCAACACCCCGGCGATAAAGCCAACAACGGTTGAGCGCAGCATGGTGCCAAAGGTGCGGATGATATCGCGCACCGGGATGGTGATTTTGTCAATCTTCACCCCGATTGCCGTTTGCTTGCCGCTGCTTTCGATAAACACAAACACTTCCGTCACCGCAAACAGCCCGACAATCGCCACCAAAAAATCAACCCCGTCGATCAGCTCCAGCGTGCCAAAGGTCAGCCGCTCCATGCCCGAGGAGTTATCCAGCCCGATCATGGCAATCGCCAGCCCGATACAGGCGGCAATGATCGCCTTGGCCTGATTTTTGCTCGCCAGCCCGCCAAGGGTGGAAAAGGCCAGCAGGTAAAGCGCGAAATATTCCGCCGGGCCAAACAGGTAAGCGATGCGCGAAAGCAGGGGCGCCATCAGGATCAGCCCGAATGTGGCCAGCAACGCCCCGACAAAAGACGCCACCCCCGAAAGCACCAGCGCATCAGCCGCCCGGCCCGCCTTGGCCATCGGGTAGCCGTCCAGCGTGGTCATCAGGGCCGGTTCGTCACCGGGAATATTGAGCAGGATCGACGATATCCGCCCGCCATACATCGCGCCGTAATAAACCGATGTCATCAGCACCAGCGCCGCCGTGGCATCCAGCCCCAATGAAAAGGCCAGCGGAATCAGGATCGCCACGCCATTGCTTGGCCCCAGCCCCGGCAGAGCGCCGATGATGGTGCCCAGAATACAGCCAAACACCGCCAGCATCAGGTTTTCAGGCGTCAGCGCCACCGAAAAACCCTGCCCCAAAAGCGCAAATGTCTCCATCTATCCGATCCACCCTTTTGGCAGCGCAAAAAGCCCAAGCCCGAGCGCGTATTTGAAAATGACAAACAGCCCGCCCGAAAGGCCGATGCCGGTCAGAAAAGCCTGCAGCTTGCGCGGCTCGATCTGGTAGCTGAGCAGCCCGGCGGCAAAAGCGGTCGGGATCAAAAACCCCATCCGGCGCAGGGTCAGCGCATAGACCACCAATATCGCGCAGGCAAACGCGATTTTGATGAAGATAAACAGACCCGGCCATTTTTCCCCCTCGTCAGGGCGTATCACCAGCGAAAACCCGGCCAGTGCCGCCACCGCGCCAATGATATAGGGAAACCACCTTGGCCCCAGCGGGTCCGAGAAAAACGCGGTTTTGATCTGCGTGGCGCTTGCGATATATGCAAGCGCCACAACAATGGTCAGCGCACCAAAAACCCGGTCGCTGGTTTTTGAGCCAGCCATGTTACTGGATAACCCCGATCTCGCGCGACAAGGTGGCGATTTCCTCCATCAGATCCGCCACATAGGTCTGGAATTCATCGCCAACAAAGTTAAACTCGGTCAGCCCGTTGGCTTCCATCGAGGCGGCCCATTCGTCAGAATCCGCCACCGCTTGCAGGGCATCGGACCAACGCTGGTAATCCGCGTCGGAGATATCCTTGGGCACATAAAGCCCGCGCCAGTTGCCGGCAATCACATCGATCCCCTGCTCGCGCGCGGTGGGAATATTGTTAAACTCGCCCGGCAGGCGCTCCTCGGTAAACACCGCCAGCACCCGCACATCGCCGGATTTGATAAAGCCGACAACCTCGGAAATATCACCCGTTACCGCCTGCACAAAGCCGCCAATGGCCTGGGTTACCGCATCGCCGCCGCCATCAACGCCGATATATTTGACCGTGCGGATATCCTCCAGCCCCACGCGCTTCAGCGCCATCAGCACCTTGAGGTGGTCAAACCCGCCCGCCGCTGAGCCACCGGCAAAGGTGATGCTGGAAGGGTCGGCGATAACCGCATCGAGCAGGTCATTGAGGGTCTGGTAAGGGGAATCCGCCGCCACAGCGATGATCCCGGCATCCACCCCGATCGCGCCAAGAAAGCGCACCTGATCATAGGTCATGCCCGCATAGGCGTTTTGCGCCAGCCGTGTGGCCGTGGCCGAAGAGGCGGCAACAATCAGGTTGGGGTCGTCATTGCGCTCGTTCACCACCAGGCTATAGGCCAGCCCACCGCCGCCACCGGCCATGTTGGTGACCTGAACCGGGTTATCAACCACACCGATATCATACATGATCTTGCTGATCGAGCGGCAGGTAAAATCCCAGCCGCCGCCGGGGTTGGCCGGGGCGATGCACTCTTGCGCCAGGCTGGGCGTAACCACGCCAAGGCTGAGCACCGCGCCAAGCGCCATTGATTTAAGATTGAGATGTTTCATATTTTCCTCCGGGGTTAAACGCCCGCTTGTTACGGGCTTATAAAAAGACACGCCACGCCCCGGTTGCTCCGAAGTCGTGCTGAGATGTCCATTTTATTCCTAACCCGCCCAGCCTAAGCGCAGAATGGCGATTCAGGCAAGAAATCAGTTTTCCGCCGCGTAGGAATGTGGTTAAGATTATGACAATAAGTGCAAAAATACCGTAATACTACGGTATGCAGCACAAGCGAAAGGCAGGCAAAATGGGCTATATTCTGGCGATGGACCAAGGCACGACCTCCAGCAGGGGGATTGTGTTTGACGCAAATATGCAGCCCGTGGCCAGCGCCGGGCAGGAGTTCCCTCAGCATTTTCCGGCCTCGGGCTGGGTGGAGCATGACCCCGAAGATATCTGGAAGACCAGCCTGAGCACCGCTCAACAGGCGCTGAAAACCGCCGGGGTTGCACCGGGGGAGCTGATGGGCATTGGCATCACCAACCAGCGCGAAACCACAATCGTGTGGGAGCGCATCAGCGGCAAGCCGATCCATAATGCCATTGTCTGGCAGGATAGGCGCACCGAAGCGGCCTGCGCCGGGCTGCGCCAAGCCGGGCATGAAGCAATGATCACCGATAAAACCGGGCTGCTGCTCGACCCTTATTTCTCGGCCACCAAAATTGCGTGGATACTGGATAAAGTGGATGGGGCGCGCCGCAAGGCCGAAGCCGGTGAGCTGTGTTTTGGCACGGTGGACAGCTTTTTGATCTGGCGGCTGACGGGTGGCAAATCCCACCGCACCGATGCCACCAATGCCGCCCGCACCATGCTTTACAATATCCATACCGGCGCATGGGATGAGGAGATTTGCACCCTGCTCGGTGTGCCGATGGCGATGCTGCCCGAGGTGCTGGATTGCGCCGCTGATTTTGGCTGTACCGAGGCGCTTGAAGCCCCGATTCTCGGCGTGGCCGGAGACCAGCAATCCGCCGCCATCGGGCAGGCCTGCTTTCAGCCCGGCATGATGAAATCCACCTATGGCACCGGCTGTTTTGCCCTGCTCAACACCGGCAAAACCCCGGTGAAATCCTCCAACCGGCTGCTGACCACCATCGCTTATCAGCTTGACGGCCAGCCCACTTATGCGCTGGAAGGCTCGATCTTTATCGCCGGTGCGGTGGTGCAATGGCTGCGCGACGGGCTGAAAATCATCAAAACCGCATCCGAGACCCAGGCACTGGCCGAAATGGCGGACCCAAGCCAGCAGCTTTACCTTGTGCCCGCCTTCACCGGGCTTGGCGCGCCTTATTGGGATGCCAACTGCCGGGGCGCGATCTATGGCCTGACCCGCAATTCCGGCCCGGCCGAATTTGCCAAAGCCGCGCTGGAAAGCGTGGCCTACCAAACCCGCGATCTGGTGGAAGCGATGCGCGGGGACTGGGCGGATGCGGATAAGACAGTGCTGCGGGTGGATGGCGGCATGTGTGCCAATAACTGGGCGATGCAGGCGCTGGCCGATATGCTCGGCGCCGAGGTGGACCGCCCGCAAGTGCTGGAATCCACCGCGCTGGGCGCGGCATGGCTGGCGGGCATGCGCGCCGGGCTTTACCCCGATATGGCCGGCTTTGCCCAAAACTGGGCGCTGGAGCGGCGCTTTGAGCCGGAGCAGGGCGCGGATTGGCGCGAAACCAGATACGCAGGCTGGAAAGACGCCATATCCCGCACCTTGAGCACGCATTCATCATAGGCTTTGCGGGTATTTGTTTGATTCTTATGCAAATTCCGGCCTATGCTGATGCTATGGTGAGTAAACCGGGTATCTGGCTTATATTGAGCGCTTTTGTTTTGCAAAGCTGTGCCGGGCCTGTGGTTGAACCGGTTGTGCCACCGCCCGATTGCGCTCAATTGCAATGTGTCGCCCTTACCTTTGATGGCGGGCCAGACGGGAACACCGCTGAAATTCTGGATATACTGGTCGCAAACGGGGCAAGGGCAACGTTTTTTGTGATTGGCAAAAAAGTAGCAGAAGCGCCGGAACTGGTGGCTCGGATGGTGGCCGAAGGCCATGAGATAGGCAACCATAGCTGGAGCCATGTGCCGTTTCCGCGCCTGACAGAGCCGCAGATATTGGCCGAATTGGCCACGACCAACCGCGCCATCGCCGCAGCGGCTGATGGTTATGAGGTGAAAATCTTCCGCCCGCCTTTTGGCAGCTACAGCCCGCGCGTTGCGGCGATTGTGCCCTATGCGCCGGTGCTGTGGAATGTGGATGCCAATGATTGGCGGCAGGTCAGCAGCGCCGAAATAGCGCGGCAGGTGGGCCGGGCCAAACCGGGGATGATCATATTGATGCACAGTTTTGTTGGCGCTTCGGTGCAAGCCCTGCCCGAGATTTTAAGGCAGTTTCGCGCGCGCGGCTTTACTTTGGTGACGGTGAGCGAACTGTAGCCGAAATTTCAGCCAAAACCGCCTTGGCGCTATTGCTCTGCGGCTGCCACATGCCGCGCTCGATCGCCTCTTCAAAACGCGCGGCCATCTCTCTGAGCGCCGCCGGATTGGCCTCTTCAATAAAGGCGCGCGTTGCCCCATCCTCGATATAGGCGGCATAAACCATATCGAAATGATGGCTTGAAACCGCATTTGTCGTAGCCGCAAAGGCAAACATATAATCCAGCGTGGCCGCCATCTCAAACGCGCCCTTATAGCCGTGGCGCTTGACGCCATTGATCCATTTCGGGTTGGTTGCGCGGGCGCGCACCACGCGGTTCATCTCCTCTTGCAGGGTGCGGATCACCGGGCGCTCGGGGCGGGAATGGTCGGGGTGATAGCTGGTCGGCGCCTGCCCGCCAAGCACCTCGACCGCCGCCGCCGCGCCACCTTCGAATTGGTAATAATCGTCGCTGTCCAGAATGTCATGCTCGTGGTTATCCTGATTTTGCACCACGATCTCGGCCTGTTGCAACCGGGCCTCCAGCGCCGGGCGCGCCGCTGCCCCCTCGGCCCCGTTACCATAGGCAAAGCTGCCCCAGGCCAGATAAGCCTGAGCAAAATCGGCCTTATCCTGCCAGAGCCGCTCGTCAATCAGCGCTTGCAGCCCGGCCCCGTAAGCCCCGGGCATCGCGCCAAATATCCGCGCCCCCGCCGCCGCGCCCAGCGCTTTTTCATCGGCCCGAAACCGCGCCGCCGCCGGGTTTTGATCCGCCGGTTCATCCAGTGCCATCACCGCGCGCATGGCGCTGTCGAGCAGGTCGATCTGCGCCGGAAAGGCATCGCGGAAAAACCC
Source organism: Paracoccaceae bacterium (assembly GCA_015487255.1). Lineage (GTDB taxonomy): Bacteria > Pseudomonadota > Alphaproteobacteria > Rhodobacterales > Rhodobacteraceae > UBA3077. The sequence continues at coordinate 9,607 of WFQA01000167.1, forward strand.
CGATATCCGCAGGGTCACATCCACCCGTGGCCGCCCGAGCGTTGACAGCGGCAGCAGCTCAAAGCCGGTCACCCGCGCGCTGTTATCATCCCATAATGGCCGCGCCCCGATCAGCGCCAGCGCCTGTGCGATATCATCACCGCCGGTGCGCATATTGGCGGTGCCCCATGCGGTCAGCAGCAATGTGCGCGGCCAGTCGCCGCTTTCCTGCAAATGCCGCTCAAGCAAAAGGCTGGCCGATTTCCAGCCCAGCTTCCATGCGGTTTGCGTTGGCAGGGCGCGGCTGTCGATCGAGTAAAAATTGCGCCCTGTCGGCAGCACATCAAGCCGCCCGCGTGTGGGTGCGCCCGATGGCCCCGGCGGCACGAACCGCCCGTCAAGCCCAGCCAAAAGCCCGGCCATTTCCGCCGTGCCGCAGGCCTGCACCATGGGCATCACCCGCCCGTGCACCTCTTCCACCACCATGATCGTGCGTTGCCATTGCGGGTCCGGCGTCAGCCCCTCTATCAGCCGCCCAGCCAGCCATTCCAGCCGCTCCACCGTATCGCCGGCGATGCGCCAGCTCTCGCTTGAAGCGGCGCGCAAAACCTTGGGCCGCGGGCCTTGCCATTTGGCCGCCATCTCGCAATCCAGCGGGTCAAACCCAAGGTCGAGATCCATCGCCAAAGCCCGGACCAGCGAGGCATCACCCCCCTTGCCCGCCCCGCGCGGCACCCGCACCAGCGCCTGCACAAGGTCGCGCGCCAGCCGCCCCTTTGGTGCCTCGCCAAATATATGCAGCCCGTCGCGGATCTGGCTTTCCTTCAGCTCGCAGAGGTAGTTGTCAATCGCGCCAAGCGCGCGCTCGTCCCCTGCATCCCAGTCCACCCCGGCCTCCTGATCAAGCCGGGTGGTGCGGCTGAGGTTGAGGATATCTTCGCGCAACAATGCGGTGCGGCGCGCATCCACCCCGGCGGCCTGATAATATTCATCCACCATCGCTTCGAGATCACGCATCGGGCCATAGCTTTCGGCGCGGGTCAAAGGCGGGGTCAGGTGATCGATGATCACCGCCTGCGCGCGCCGCTTGGCCTGGCTGCCCTCGCCGGGGTCATTGACGATAAACGGATAGAAATGCGGGGTTGGCCCCAGCAGCGCCTCTGGAAAGCACTCAGCCGAGAGCGCCAGCGCCTTGCCCGGCAGCCATTCCAGATTGCCATGCTTGCCCATATGCACAATCGCATTGGCCCTGAACTGGTGGCGCAGCCAGAAGTAAAAGGCAAAATAGTTGTGCGGCGGCACCAGATCGGGGGAGTGGTAGCTCTCGCTCGGGTCAATATTATAGCCCCGCGCCGGTTGCACCCCAACCACCACATGGCCAAAGCTGAGAATGGACAGGCTGAAATACCCGCAATCCACCTCGCCCGGCGTGAAAAACGGGTCCGCCTCGGGTGGCCCCCAGCGGGCTTCGACCTTGGCGCGAAGGGCGCCGGGAAGCTGGGCGTATTCGATCTGGTAATCGGCCATGCTCAGGCGCTCGCCACCCGAGCGGCTGGCGCGATCCGTCAGCCAGTTTGTCGGCCCTTGCAAAATGCGCGCCATCAGCCCGGCGCTATCTTCGGGCAGGTTGTGAGTGTGGTATCCGGCCGCTGCCAGCGTTTTCAGCACCCCGAGTGTGGCCGCCGGCGTATCCAGCCCAACCCCGTTGGCCAGTCGCCCGTCCTTGTTGGGGTAGTTCGCCAGCACCAGCGCCAGCTTGCGCTTTGCCACCGGGGTGGTGCCCAGCCGCGCCCAGTTCGCCATCAGCCGCACCACAAAATCTATCCGCTCGCCATGGGCGCGGTAGGCGCTGATCAGGCACTCGGTTGCCTCGTCAAAATAGGCCTCGCCCTTGAAGCTGACCGCCCGGGTCAGCACCCGCCCGTCAAGCTCGGGCAGGGAGACATTCATCGCGATATCCCGCGCTGAAAGCCCCATCGTGCTTTCCTGCCACGTGGCCTCATTGCCCGCCGCAAACACGATCTGAAACACCGGCACACCGGGGGCATCCAGCGGGGTTGGCGGGTTTTCGGCCCCACCCTGCTGCGGGCTGGAAACCGCAAAACTGGTGCCATTGAGCACCAGCTGCGGCGGGGCCTGTGTAAAAACCTCTTTGAGCGTGGCGGCTGAAAGCGGGTCTTTCAGCGAGGCGACAAATACCGGCAGCGGGTTCAGCCCGTGGCGTATCAGCGCCTTGATCATCCGGTTGACCGGGTGCAGCCCGGCGCCCTGAACCAAGGCGCGATAAAACACCAGCGCCACCACCGGCTGGCCTTCCTGCCAGAGGGCGGCGCGCAAATCATCCACGCCCGCCTGCGCCATCCCCGGCGCATAAATACCGGCCCGCAACAGGGTTTTGGCCTGTGCGGGGGCCTCGCCCCCTTCCAGCATATGCCGGGCATGGCGCAGGAAATTGCCACAATTTTCCGGCCCGCCTTCCACGAGGTAAGCCCAGAGCGCGTCATAATCCGCATCCGGCACGGTGGAGAGGTTGCGCAACTCGCCGTCGGGCTTGTCATCACCGGGCAGCACCGCCAGCGCCACCCCCGCCGCCCGCAGCCGGATGGAAAACTGCTCCATACCATAAGGCCAATAAGCCGCCCCACCAAGGGCGCGAATGATTACCAGCCGGGCTTTCGTTGCGGTATCATCAAGGTATTTATCAATGCTGAAAGGGTGGGCGAGGTGGCCCAGATTGGCCAGCCGCAAGCTGGCAGGCCCGTCATCCAGCGCATCATATGCCGCTGAAAGCGCGGCGATTTCGGTATCGGCAGCGCTGATCACAATCACCTCCGCCGGGGATTGCCCAAGATCAACCGGCTCGGAGCCGTCACTGATCTCACCCGCCTGCGCCTGAAGCAGATGCATGTCAGCCCCGCAATCTTTGCTCAATCGCGGCTTTGTCCAGCCCGGCCTGCCCGATCACCACCAGCGCGGTTTTACCCTGCTCCGGGGCGGTGAGTGGCCGGTCAAAATAATGATCCACCCGCGGCCCCACCGCCTGAACAACCAGCCGCATCGGCTTGCCCGCCACCTGGGCAAAACCCTTGAGCCGCAATATATCATGCTTGATGATCACCTGTTTTATCCGCGCTACAAAAGCATCCACATCCGCAATCGCCCCCAACTCCACCTGAAAGCTCTCAAAATCATCATGGTCGTGCTCATGTGCCTCGCCGTGATGGTGGTGGTGTGCATGCCGCGCCGCCATATCGCGCTCGGCCCCAACCCCAAGCCCCAAAAGCGTGGCCGGGCTGACCGCCCCCATCCGGGCCTTGACAAATTGCACACCCACGCGCGCCCCACCCTTGAGCCTGGCCTCCAGGGCCGAGGCCTCCTGCGCGCTCAACAGATCGGTTTTGTTGAGAATGATCATGTCGGCACAGGCAAGCTGGTCGGCAAACAGCTCCGAAAGCGGGGTTTCGTGGTCAAGCATGTCATCCCCCTGGCGCTGGGCATCAATGGCGGCCTCATCATGGGCAAAGCGCCCATCGCGCACCGCCGCGCTATCCACCACCGTGATCACCCCGTCCACCGTCACCCGATTGCGGATCTCGGGCCAGTTAAACGCCTGCACCAGAGGTTGCGGCAAGGCCAGCCCCGAGGTTTCGATCACAATATGGTCCGGCGGCTCGGCCCGGGCCAGCAGCATTTCCATCGCCGGAATGAAATCCTCCGCCACCGTGCAGCAGATGCAACCGTTGGAAAGCTCCAGCACATCACCATCCTCGCAGCCCTCGATGCCGCAGCCCTTCACGATATCCCCGTCCACGCCCAGATCACCAAATTCATTGATAATCAGCGCAAGCCGCTTGCCATTTGCATTGGCCAGCAGGTGCTGCACCAGCGTGGTTTTCCCCACGCCAAGAAAGCCGGTGATCACGGTTGCCGGAATTTTAGATGCCATGGTATTCTCCTGAATGCTGGCCCCCTTTTAACCCCGCACCCGACCATACTGTCCAGCCCCAAAATTGCTTACATTTCCGTGATGCACAATCGCCGAGCGCAGCGAGGCCACGGCGCCGCAGCCCATTTTTGCCGGCCCCGGCAAAAATGCCACCGCCCCCTCAGCCGCTCACGCGCCAATCAGTTTGACCAACATACCCGGCACCACCCGATCGGTCACATTCATACCGTTAAGCACCAAAAACCACTCCCGCTGAAAACCCTGCACCTCCATACGCGCCGCAAGACTGGCAACACTGTCTCCCGGCTCTACCCGATGCAGGGTCACATAGCGCTCGGCCACCTGCCCCGCGCCGTTTTCAAGCGTTTGAAAGCTGGTGAGCGTCTGCCATTGCAGATCGGCCGCCTCGCGGTCACCGCGCCGGGTTTTGCCGGCAAAGCGGATCAACCGATCGTTAAAGCGGATCACCGTCATCCGCAAATCATAGCGCTGGCCCCGCTGGCGGATCCGCAAAATACCACTGGCGGCCTCCAGCCCGTTGATCTCGACCCGCCGCAGATATTCCAGCCGGTTTGAGCGCCGCTGGTTGCGCGGAACCTGCGCCGCCCAGCCGCGTAGCGCATCCATCAAATCACCCGTATCAGGCGCGCCGGTCATGATCAGCGTCGCCCGCCCCGGCCCTAAAATATTGATCTGGCTCGCCCGGTTTTGCACCCGCAAGCCCGGCGCTGCCTCAAAGGTAAAGCCAAGTTCAGGGTGGATAAAAACCTGCCCGTCCACATAGCCGCCCCGGGCGCTGCCACCATAAACCATGCCGTCGATCATCATCAGATAGGTCTCGCGGCCCAGCCGCCCATCAGCCCCGCCCGCCAGTTCCAGCGCGCGGGCCTGCCGCTCGGCCGGGGCCGGGTGGGTGGCAAAAATCGGCGCGCCAGCCTCATCATATTCCCGCCCGGCGGCGCGGGCCTTCAGCCGGGCATTCGCCGCCATTGACGCCAGAAAATCCGCCTGCGCCCGAGGCTGATAGCCCGCCAAGCGCAACAGCTCTATCCCCCCCGCATCCGCGGCAAATTCCTGCGCCTTGGAATAGCTGCCCATCTGGCCAAAAGCGGTTTCCACCCCCGAGCGCACCGCCTCGTTCAGCCGGTTTTCACCGCCACCAAAAATCCCGGTTGCCAGGGCGTTCAATGCGCCGCTGAGCAAGGCATCCTTCTGCGCTTTCTGGCGCGCCTCGACATGCGCTTCCACCACATGGGTGATCTCGTGCGCCAATACCGCCGCCAGTTCAGCTTCGCTATTGACCAGCGCCAGCAAGCCACGGGTCACATAAACATAGCCACCGGGCAGGGCAAAGGCATTGACTTCTCCGCTATCCAGAACCGTAAAGCGCCAGTCATCATCCGGGTGGGCCGAGACCATTACCAGCCCCATGCCGATGCGGGCAACATAATCCGAAACTGCGGGGTTTTGGACCTCGCCGTTAAAGCGTTGCAGCACCTTGGGGTGATCGCGCGCGCCAAGTGCCGCGCTGCCACTTGGCCAATCCGCCCATGCCGGACCGGCGACCAGCAGCAAAATAATACTTAAAATTCTCACTAAAGCCTTCATGGCACACCTCTTGCCACATTATGCGCAATGATGGAGTGCAATGCCAGCGGGCAGATTGCCGATGCGCTATTCTTTGCCGCGCAGGGCATCCAGCTCGTCTTGCAGGGTTTCCGAGCGCTGCCTTGCCAGCCGCAACCCGTCCATGGTCGCCTCCAGCTCGGCCTTGAGCTGGTTATACTCGGAAGCATATTCAAGCCGGATGCGGGCCAGCTCGCCTTCAGCCGAATCCCGTGCCGCTTCGGCGGCCTGCAGCGGGTCCAGCCCGTTTTCATCCGCGCCGTGCGGCACCCGGTTGAGCCGGTCAAACAGCCAGCGGGCCGACCAGCCAAGCACCAGCGCAATCACAATCGCAGAAACGATAATCAGGGTCAGATCGGTTCGGTTCATCGGCTTTTCTCCTAATTACGGGCGCGCATCGCCGGGCGGCGGAAGTTTTCGATCACCACCCGCTCGGTGGCGGGTTGCACGGTGGTTTCGGACTCTGCCTCATGCTGGTTACGCAGCAGCTTGAACTCGATGCGCCGGTTGCGGGTGCGGCCGGCTTCGGTGCTGTTATCGGCAACCGGCTCGGCCTCACCGTAACCCCTGGCGGTAAGGTCGCCCAGCAGCAGGCCCTGGGCGAGCAAAGCATCAAGCACCGCATCGGCCCGGCCCTGCGAAAGGGTGAGGTTCATCTCTTCGCGGCCCTGGCTATCGGTATGGCCACCTATTTCTATCGTCGCATTGCGGCATTGGGTCAGCAAGGCGGCAATCGCGGTGATAGCCGGCATGCTCGGGCCGGAAATAACCGCGCTGGAGGGGGCGAAAACGATCTGGTTTTCTGCCAGCAGTTTGTTGATCCGGCTCACGCAAACCCGCGGGTCCAGCCCGTCGGGGTCGGCATCCATCTGCTCGGTATAGCTCACGTTGATCTCGGCCTCATCAGCCGTATAGGCATCTGCCAGCAGCTTGGTCAACTCTTCCGCGGGGTTTTCAAACGAGGCATCACCGGTGATGCGCAGCGCGCCCGGGTCCATGCGGGCCTCGCCCTCGTTGAGCAGGGCCAGCGCCTCGATCAGGGCAAAAACCCGCACCTGCCAACCATCGGGCAGATTACCATTGAGCCACATCTGGTCTTGCACCTGCCCATAGCCGAATTTGGCTTCGGAAAAGCGCATCACCACTTCACGGGTCAGGGTATCTTTCACACTGCCCTCGATAATGGCGCGGCCATCCGCCGCCAGCGTGGCGGTGAATTCCATCGGGCGGGTCTCGGCCGCTGCCTGGCGCGGCGGGGCCTGATTGGCATCGGTCTCCAGCGAAAACCCGTCGGGCAGGCCAAGGCGCAGGGTCTGGGCGATGGTTTCAAAATCGGCAAGGTCCATATCCTTGGGCGCGGTCAGCCATATATCGGCATCCGATATCTCCAGCCGCCCGCCGCCAAGGCCAGCCAGCGCGGCAAGCCCGGCATCAATCGCCGCGCGCCACTGCCGCGAGGGTGCGCCAATGCCGATGTCACATTCAATTTGCAGCCCGATCATCTGTTCGACCGTGGCAAATATCCTTGCCGCCTCCGCCTCGTCTTGCGCCGAGCAGATCGCGGCCTCGGGCGCGGCCAGGTCAAGTATGAAAACATAAGGCGAAATCACCGGACGCGGGGCAGAGATATTGACCGTCAGCGCCACCCCTTCCGGGCGCAGTTTTTCGGCCATTTCCTCAAAACCCTGCTGCCAGTTGGGTGACATCGGCACCGCCTCCAGCACCACCGCGCCGGGGGAGATATTAATAATCGCCTGATCCGCCAAGGGTGCAAGGCGCAGGGCGAACTCAAAGGCAGGCAGCCAGTTTTCCGGTTCGTTTTCAATTGGTTCGGTTATATTTGTGACCTTGGCACTTGCGCCCAGTGATTCAACATAGCGGATAAAAATCGCGCTGGTTTCACCGGTTGGCATGCGCCCGACAAAGGAAAAATCATCCCCGTTTTTGAGGATTTCAACAAAGGGCGGCAGCGATGGCTCCACCGAACCGGCGGCCTCTGTGGAGCTGGTTTCGTCAATCAGGTTGTCCCCGAAGATCAGCCGGGCGATCTTGACAGCACGGGCCTGCTCGGCCTTGCTCTCGGCCCTGCCGCGAAGAATGATGGTGAACCCGTCCGGCTCGATCTCGGCCCAATCGATGCCCCCGGCATAAAGCGCCTGCTCCAGCTCGGCCTGCGTGCCGGTCTCGACCCATGAAATGGTTTTGCTGGCGATCACCCAGGATAGGGCAACACCGACAAGCAACGCGACGACGGCGAATATGAGGGCAATGGGGCGCATTTATTCCAGTCTTTTCAAAGTTTACAGGGGTTGATAGGCCATCCCTCACGCGGGTTCAACCCTCACAAAAATGCCGATAGGCCAAGGAATGCCGATGCGATCAGCCCCGCATCTCGGTTAGAGCGAAACAGCCGCAGGCAGGTATCGCCATCGTTGATATCCAGTCGCTTGAGCTGCCAGGTAAGGTGCAGGCCAAACCCCCATGCCGCCAGCAGCGCAATCAGCAGCGGCAGCGGATTGCCCGCCAGATCAATCGCCATAATCGCCGCCAGCGCCATCAGGGATACCGCAATGATCTGAAAGCCGAGCAGGTATTTTTTGCTGGCCTCGCCAAACAGCCGCGCGGTGGATTTAACCCCGATCAGCGCGTCGTCATCCTTATCCTGATGGGCGTAGATCGTGTCATAAAACAGGGTCCAGGCGATGCCGGCAAGGTAAAGCAGCACCGGCGCCAGCGACAGGCTGCCATTATGCGCCGCCCAGCCCAGCAGCGCGCCCCAGTTAAACGCGATGCCGAGAAAAATCTGCGGCCACCATGTGAAGCGCTTGGCAAAGGGGTAAATGGCCACCGGCACAAGCGCGGCAATGCCCAGAATGATGGTGAAACTGTTGAAGCTGAACAGAATCATCGCCGCCAGCGCCACCTGAACCAGCAGCCAGGCCAATGCCCCCTTCACGCTGACCTGCCCCGAGGGCAAGGGCCGCGAGCGGGTGCGCGCCACCCGGGCATCCAGCTTGCGGTCGGAAATATCATTCCATGTGCAGCCCGCGCCGCGCATCAAAAACGCACCCAGCCCGCTGCCAAGCCCGATCCAGAGATCAAACCATGTGCCCCCCGCCGGGTCCGCCGCGACGGCCAGCGCCAGCCCCCACCAGCAGGGCAGCAGCAAAAGCCATGTGCCAATCGGGCGGTCCGCACGGCTCAGGCGTAAATAGGGGCGGCTGAAAGCGGGGGCGTAATTATCCACCCAGTTTCGCGCGGGCGCATCTGCCACCCGGCCATCATGCTGATTATCGTGCTGCGAATCCACCCAAAACCCCTGCGCTGTTGCGCATTACTTTTAGCCCTCGCAGGGGGGTGTGGGCAAGATACCCAGCGCGTTTAGCCGTGATCTTCTTTGTCAGCCGGTGCTTCGTCATGGTCGGCACCACCTTCGCCTTCATCACTGCCGCCGTGCAAAAGCTCGGAAATATACTCGGGAATATCATCCAGCGAGAATTTCGCCTGCTCTTCCGGGTCATGGGCAAAGGCGATAATCGCCGCCAGTTCCGGGCCGGTCATCTCGATCTGCTGGCCAAGCTCGTCTTGCTGCATATAGATCATCACTTCCGCACCGCGCCACATTTTGGCGGCAAAATCAAACGGGTCCATCGGGCCGATATCCGGGTTATAATCCAGTGCCGGGGCATCCTCGCCACCAATGCCGTTTACCGCGTGGCACACCACACAACCCTTGGAGGCATAAAGCGTGCGGCCAAGCTCGGCGTCAAAATCGGGCATCAGCAGGCTTTGGGCAAAAACCGATTGCCCGGGAAGCATAACAACGGCAGCCAGTATGGCTGTGGGTATGAACTTTTTAAGCATATTGATTCTCCTCAAGGGTTGGCTCGATTGATTATGACAATAAGTTGATCGAAGGATATTGATAAACGTCAAACCCGGTCACAAACCAGATCACGTTTTCGTGATGCCAGCCTTCCAACGGGCCAGCGCCGCCTCGTCGCTCTCGCGGGCATCCACCCAGCCCCTGCCTGATTCCTTTTTCCAGAAGGGTGCGCGGGATTTGAGAAAATCCATAATGAATTCCGCCGCTTCAAACGCCATTTGCCGGTGTTTGGAGGCAGTCAGCACCAGCACGATCTGCGCCCCGGCTTCCAATGGGCCATAGCGATGGATGATCCGGCAATCCTGCAAATCCCAGCGGGAGCGGGCCTCGGCCTCGATCTTTTGCAGGGCCTTTTCGGTCATGCCCGGATAATGCTCCAGCTCCATCCCGCCGCCACCATTTATTTCGCGCACCAGGCCGGTAAAGCTGACCAGGGCGCCAATATCGGCCCGCCCCGCGGTCATCAAAGCCATCTCGGCGCTGAGGTCAAAATCATCCACCTGCACGCAAACCGCCATTTCAGCCCCCGGTCATCGGCGGGAAAAACGCCACTTCGCTGGCCCCTGCCAGCGGCGCATCAAGCTCGACCAGCTCCTGGTCAACCGCCACCCGCACCGCGCTCATATCGGCAAAGGCGGCTTGATAGCGCGGGGCGCGCCCGCGCAGCTCCTCCACCAGATCAGCCACCGTGGATGCCTTGGTTTCCAGCTCCTCTTTTGGCAGGCCGATCCGCTCTCGCAGCCAGGCGAAATAAAGCACATTCATTTTACATCCCTCAATACCGGCACCGCTTTGCGGAAGTAATCCAGCCCGGTGATCACGGTCAGCGTTGCGGCCAGCCACAACAGCCACACGCCGATAATCGTGCCCCAGTCATAGGCGATCATCACCCAGAGTATGTCTTCCTCATCTTCCATATCGCCCTCCCTGATCGCCAATAAATCCGCATTGCTGAGCGACCATGAAAGCGCCTGATAATAATGCCCCAGCAGGAAGGAGGCAAAAAGCACCACAATCGCCAGCATTTGAACCGTGGTTTTCCACTTGGCCAGCCAGGTGACCTTCAGCCTCCCGGCCTTTTCGCCCAGAAATTCGCGCAGGCCTGAAACAAACACCTCGCGAAAGGTGATCAGGATGATCGGCACCAGCACATCCATGCCGGTGCCCAGATAAGGCATGCGCACCGCAATCACCAGCAGCGCCACCAACACCATCGCCTTGTCGGCGATCGGGTCGAGCATGCGGCCGATATTGGTGATCTGGTCCCATTTGCGGGCCAGATAGCCGTCCAGATAATCGGTCAGCGCCGCGGCTACAAACAGCGTCAGCGCGACCCACTCAGCATAGGGGGAGGGCAGATAGGCAAAAACCAGCCCCACGGCAAGGGCCGCAAGCAAGCGAAACACGGTCAGGATATTTGGGACATTCACGAACTCACCCTCTGCTGTTGTTTGGGGATATTAACCACGCTCATGGAAAAAAGCATAGATGGTTTCGGCCATTTTGTCAGAAATCCCTTCCACCATCTTCAAATCGGCCAAATCAGCGTTGGACACCGCCTTGGCCGAACCAAAATGTGCCAAAAGAGCGCGCTTGCGCGCTGCCCCCACACCGGTTACCCCGTCCAAAGGCGTGGCCCCTATCGCCTTGGCGCGTTTGGCCCGGTGGGTGCCAATGGCAAAGCGGTGCGCCTCGTCGCGCAGGCGCTGCACAAAATAAAGCACCGGGTCGCCGTGCGGCAGGGCAAAGGGGCGCTTGCCGGAAATGTAAAATTCCTCCTTGCCCGCATCGCGCTCCACCCCCTTGGCCACCCCGACAATGGCGATGCCCTCAACCCCGAGCGCCTGCATCACCGCGCGCACCGCGCTGAGCTGCCCCGCCCCGCCATCGATCAGCAACAGATCCGGCCACAGACCCTTGCTGCGGTCCGGGTCCTCCTTGACCAGCCGCGAAAACCGCCTTGTCAGCACCTCTTTCATCATGCCAAAATCATCACCCGGCGTCAGGTCTTTGCCCTTGATATTGAACTTGCGGTAGGATGATTTCACCCAGCCCTCCGGCCCGGCCACCACCATCGCCCCCACCGCATATGCGCCCTGAATATGGGAGTTGTCATAGACCTCGATACGCTGCGGCGGGGCGGGCAGATCAAAAGCCTTGGCCAACCCCTCCAGCAGCCGCGCCTGCGAGGCGGTTTCCGAAAGCTTGCGCCCCAGCGCCTCGCGCGCATTGCGCAGCGCGTTTTCCACCAGCAGCTTTTTCTCGCCGCGCTTAGGCACCAGCAACGCCACCTTGCGCCCAGCCTTGGCGCCGAATGCCTCCTGCAAAAGGTCTGGCCGCTCCACCGGTTCGCTCAGTAAAATCAGCGGCGGCGGTGGCTTGTTATCATAAAACTGCACCATGAAGGCTTCCAGAATCTCCGCCGCATCCGCCGAGCCGCCGGTGCGCGGATAATAGGCGCGGTTACCCCAATTCTGGTTGGCCCGAATAAAAAACACCTGCACACAGGCCTGCCCGCCTTCCTGATGCAGCGCAATAATATCCGCCTGCGCCACCCCCGCCGGATTGACCCCCTGGCTGACCTGCACCTGCGCCATCGCCGCCAGCCGGTCGCGCAAGGCCCCGGCGCGCTCATAGGCCATATCTTCACTCGCCGCGCGCATCTCCTTGGCCAGCCGCTGCTGGATATCGCTGGATTTCCCCTCCAGAAAACCCAGCCCCTCCTGCACCAGCGCGCCATAATCATCGGCCGAGATATGCCCGACACACGGCCCAGAGCAGCGCTTGATCTGGTATTGCAGGCAGGCACGGGTGCGGCCCTCGAATTCCGCGTCCGAGCAATCCCGCAGCAGAAATACCCGCTGTAGTTGCGCCAACGTGCGGTTAACCGCGCCATTATCGGCAAAGGGGCCAAAATACCGCCCCTTTTCACGCCGCGCCCCCCGGTGCTTTTTGATTTGCGGAAAGCCGTGCTCGGTGGTCACCAGAATACTGGGGAAGGATTTATCGTCACGCAGCAGCACATTGTAGCGCGGCTTGAGCTGTTTGATCAGGTTTTGCTCCAGCAGCAGCGCTTCGGTCTCGGTGCGGGTGGTCAGAAACATCATGCTGGCGGTGGCCGAGATCATCCGGCCAATGCGCACCGAATGCCCGCCGGGCCGGGCATAGCTTTGTACCCGGTTGCGCAATTGCCGCGCCTTGCCGACATAAAGCACACCGCCATTGGCATCGAGCATACGGTATACGCCGGGCGAGGTATCAAGCTGGTCAAGATAGGCCCGGATCACCGCATGGCCGCGCAGCGGGCTTTTGGCGGAGCCCTCTTCCTCAAACTCGGTTTTTGGCTCGGATTCGATCATATCGTGAACATAGGTGATTCTTGCAGGCAGCGCACCCACCTTCAAACAAAAATCAAGAGAAAAGGCATCCACGGTTCCTGTGGATAACTCTGTGGGCAACTTGCGTTGGTGCGCGTATTTCCCTTGTTTTTAGAGGATTTAGCCGAATTGGGCAAAAATTAGGCAAATTTTCAAGCCATTGATAATAAAGGGAAATAATTTTGTAACAGGCTAATTTGTTGATTCTATTAAAGAAATTTATCAGCTTTGTGAACACAACGTAAAAAGTGGACAACTCACTCAATGCCCTGAATATCCGGGGTTTGCCATGCGAGGTGCTGGCCGCCATCCATGCAGAGCAATTGCCCGGTAAAACCGGGGGAATCGAGGATGAAATCCATGGCGCGGCAGATTTCATCCGGGTCCGATCCGCGCTGTAAAATCGTGGCTTTTCGCTGGTTTGCGAAGTGTTCTTCAGATTGGCGCGCGCCGCGCAGCGTTGGCCCCGGTGCGATGCCATTGACCCGAATGCGCGGTGCCAAACCCTGTGCCGCCTTCTTGGTAAAAGCCCAAAGCCCGGCCTTGGCAATGCTATAGGTCATGAATTCGGGCGTTGGTTTGCGCACCCGCTGATCGATCATGTTGATCACATTGCCCGAGGCCAGCGGCTCACCATCGCTGCCAATTCCGGGAGCTTGCGCGGCAAAGGCCTGGGTTAAAAAAACCGGTGCGCGCAGGTTGGAACCCACATGCCGCGCCCAGCTTTCTGCGCTGGCGGTTTGCAGGTTGTCATACTCAAATATTGACGCATTATTAATCAGCACATCCAGCGGCCTGCCCAGCGCGGCTGCTGCCCGTGGCACCAGTTCCGCCACCGCGCCCGCATCCAGCAGGTCCGCCTGCAGGGCCACGGCATTTACTCCCAGTGATTGTGCCGCGTCCACCGTGGCTTTGGCGGCTTTATCCGAGCTGGCATAATGCACCACCACATCCACCCCGCGCCGGGCCAGCCGCAGGGCCATTGCCCGCCCGAGCCGGGCCGCGCCGCCAGTTACCAGTGCCGCAGTTGCCATGGTTATCGCTCCAATAGGTAGCCCATATAGACCACATACAAGCCCAAAAACGCAACACCCCAGAGCCGCCCCATTTTCATACGGCTAAACACAAACACCCCAAGCACCGCCGAAGCGCCCAGCATGATCCAGAGATCGACCTGCAAAAACGCCCCGGCCACCGGCAGGGGACCAAACAGGCTTGTCACCCCCATGATCGCCAGCAGGTTAAACATATTGGAACCAATGACATTGCCCAGCGCCACATCCGCCTCGCGGCGCAAGGCGGCCACGGTGGTGGTGGCCAGCTCGGGCAACGAAGTGCCGATGGCCACCAGTGTCAGGCCGATGATCTCCGCGCCGAGGTCGAACATCTCGGCAATCTCCAGCGCGCCTTCGATCATCAGTTGCGCACCAAGCGGCAGGCCAACCACCCCGGACAGAATATAGCCCCCCAC
>WFQA01000168.1 GCA_015487255.1 Paracoccaceae bacterium
AAAAAGCCCTGCGCCGCAATTGCCCGCTCTCGGTTGAATGCACTCTGGAACTGGTGCGCCGGGTGCGCGGGCCGGACAGGATCGAACACGCGCTTGGCATGGAATATCGCTTTACCTATCGTTCGGCCTCAAACGGGGATTTCGTTGAGGGCATTCGCGCCGCGATCATTGACAAAGACCGAAAACCGCAATGGAACCCCGCCACGCTGGAGGCCGTAACCCCCCTTAAAATAAGCCAGATGCTGATGCCGCTTGGGGCTGACGCGCTGAAATTGTAAAGGACAGATCATGAAAATCGGATTTATCGGATTGGGCAATATGGGCGGGCACATGGCACGCAATCTCGCCAGCGCCGGGCATGAGGTGGTCGGCTTTGATGTGGCCGGGGTTGAGATTGACGGCGTGCAAAAGGCCGGCAGCAGTGCCGGGGCGGCGCAGGGGGCGGAGGTGGTGATCACCATGCTGCCCAATGGCGAGATCTTGCGCAGCGTGGCGGCAGAGATCATCCCCATCCTGCAACCCGGTGCCTGTTTTATTGACTGCTCAACGGTGGATGTGGAAAGTGCCCGCGCGGTGGCCAGTGATTGGCCGCTGAGCGTGGATGCGCCGGTCTCGGGCGGCATAGGCGGGGCGGATGCGGGCACGCTGACCTTCATGGCGGGCGGGCCGGAAGAAGCCTTTGCGATTGCCGCGCCATTGTTTGACATCATGGGCCAAAAATCAGTGCATTGCGGCGAGAGCGGCGCGGGGCAAGCCGCGAAGATCTGCAACAATATGATTCTTGGGGCCACGATGATCGTCACCTGCGAGGCCTTTGCCCTGGCCGACAAGCTCGGGCTGGACCGCCAGAAAATGTTTGACGTGGTCAGCACCTCCAGCGGCTATTCATGGAGCATGAACGCCTATTGCCCGGCCCCGGGCATTGGCCCCGAAAGCCCGGCGGATAACAATTACCAGCCCGGCTTTGCCGCAGAGCTGATGCTCAAGGACCTGCGCCTTGCCCAGCAGGCCGCCAAGGCTGTCGGGGCTGCCACGCCCTTGGGGGAGCATGCCGCGCTGGAATATGCCAAATTCGTGGAAAACGAAGACGGACAAGGCAAAGATTTCTCCGCCATGTTGCCCCGGTTTTCCAAAATGGGCCAAGCGTAAAGCCCAATGGCCAGAGCCGCTCCGCAGATTTAAATAATAACTGCGCGGCTTTAGGATTTTGGCTTCAACTCCCGCCGCATGATCTTGCCCGTTGCCGTCATCGGCAGTTTGTCGATGAACTCAATCTCGCGCGGGGCAACATGGGGCGAAATCCGCTCCCGCACCCGCAAGATCAGCTCCCGTTTCAGCGCCTCATCCCCTGCCCCGTTCAACACCACAAAGGCTTTTACGATCTCGGTGCGCACCTCGTCAGGCACACCGATTACTGCCGCCATGGCCACACCCGGGTGGCCGGCCAGGCAATCCTCGATCTCGGAAGGGCCGATGCGATAACCCGAGGATGTAATCACATCATCAGCCCGCGCCGAAAAATGAAAATAGCCATCCTCGTCACGCATGCCTATATCGCCGGTCAGCAGCCAGTCACCACTGAATTTCTCCGCGGTTTTCTCCGGCTCTTGCCAATAGCCCAGAAACATCTGCGGAATGCCGCGCCTGACCGCGATTTCGCCCATCTCACCATTGGGCAGCTTCTGGCCCTCCGCATCCAGTATCACCACCTCGGCCCCGATACTGGCCTTGCCGGTGGAGCCGGTGCGTGGTGCAAAGGCGGCAACCGAATTGCCCAGCACAAGGTTGCACTCGGTCTGGCCGTAAAACTCGTTGATCGTGGTGCCAAGCCGGGCGCGGCCCCAGTCGAGCAGTTCATTGCCCAGCGCCTCCCCCCCCGAGCCGACCGAGCGCATTTTCACCGGCTTTGCACTGCTTTGCCGCATCAGCTTGAGCGCCGTGGGCGGCAGGAAGGCATTGCGGATATCGAGCCGCTCTATCAGGGCAAAGGCCTCGTCAGGGTCAAACCTGGCGAAGCGATGCGCCACCAGCGGCACCCCGTAATTGAGCGCGGGCATCATCACATTGGTCAGCCCGCCCATCCAGGCCCAGTCGGCCGGGGTCCAGAGCCGGTCTCCCTTTTGGGGCAGGAAATTATGGTGGGTTTCGACCCCCGGCAGGTGGCCAAGCAGCACTTTATGCCCATGCAGCGCCCCCTTGGGCGGGCCGGTGGTGCCGCTGGTATAGCTGATGAAGGCCGGGTCATAAAGCGTGGTCTCGGCCATCTCGCAGCTTTCCGAGGCCCGCTCCAGCTCTGGCCAAAAACCATGCACCCCGGTTTCGCCCGCATCTGTTGAATAGACCATCTCCAGCGCCGGCAGATCATCGCGAATCGCCAACACCTTGTGCAGGTTGGCGCCATCGGTCACCAGCGCCCTGGCCCCGGAATTAGCCAGCCGGTAACGCAGGCCATCCTCGCCAAACAGGGTAAACAGCGGCACCGCCACCGCGCCAAGCTTGTAACAGGCCAGATGGGTGAGGATGGTTTCAACCGTTTGCGGCAGCAGCACCGCACAGCGCTCGCCGCGCTTCAGCCCGTGGGCGCGCAGGGTGTTGGCAAGCTTTGAGGAGGCCTTTGAAAGCTGGCCATAGCTGTAATCGCGCCGCGCGCCATCCGCACCGATATAAATCAGCGCCACGCGCGCAGGCTCGGCCCGCGCCCAGCGCTCGCAGATCTGCTCGGCGATGTTGTATCGCGGCGGCTCCGGCCAGCGAAACCCCGCCCGCATTGCCTCCCAATCCTTGCTGTTATGCACCAGACGTTGCGATTCCATACCCTGCCCTTTTTCTTGATCCGGCCGCAGTTTAGCGGCGCTTGGCCACAGCCCGCAACCCCTTGCGCAAGTTGATTTTCCCGCTTAGATTGGCGGCAATGAAAGGCTGACCCATGCCCATACCCCAACTTGTAGACCCCTTCAATCGCGCCGTTTCCTACCTGCGGGTTTCGGTGACCGACCGCTGCGATTTCCGCTGTTTTTACTGCATGTCGGAGGATATGACCTTCCTGCCGAAAAAAGAGCTGCTGACGCTGGAGGAGCTGGACCGCATGTGCAGCGCCTTTGTTGACATGGGGGTGACAAAGCTGCGCATCACCGGCGGTGAACCCCTGGTGCGCAAGGGGATCATGACCTTTTTTGACAGCATGTCGCGGCACCTGGCCAGCGGCGCGCTGAAGGAGCTGACCTTAACCACCAATGCCTCCCAGCTTGCCCGTTTTGCCCAGCCGTTATTTGATGCCGGGGTGCGGCGGATAAATGTTTCGCTTGATACGCTGGATGAGCAAAAATTCAAGGAAATCACCCGCTGGGGCCGTTTTGGGCAAGTGATGGACGGGGTGGATGCCGCTGACAAAGCCGGGCTGAAGATCAAGATCAACATGGTGGCGCTGAAAGGCACCAATGATGACGAACTGCACGATATGGTGGCGTGGTGTGGTGCGCGCGGCTTTGATCTGACCATGATCGAAGTGATGCCGATGGGCGATATGGGCGGGGTGGACCGGCTTGAGCAATACTGGCCGCTCTGCGATGTGCGCAAGGCGCTGGAAAGCCGCTGGACTGTGGAGGATATCGCCCTCAACACCGGCGGCCCGGCCAAATATGCGCGCATTGGTGAAACCGGCGGGCGGGTTGGGTTTATCACCCCGCTTACCCATAATTTCTGCGAAAGCTGCAACCGGGTGCGGCTGACCTGCACCGGGCAGCTTTTCCTTTGCCTCGGGCAGGAAGACGAGGCCGACCTGCGCGCCGCCCTGCGGGGCTTTGAGGGCAATGAAGCGCTCAACGCCGCCATTATCGCCGCCATCGCCCGCAAACCCAAGGGCCATGATTTTGATTATTCGCGCCAGGAGATCGAGGGCGAGGTCTCGCGCCATATGAACCATACCGGCGGTTAGGG
>WFQA01000169.1 GCA_015487255.1 Paracoccaceae bacterium
GCAGTTTTTCCAGACCGATGTGGCCTTTCACTTTCAGATCGCCAAAATTTCGCGCAACTCCATTTTTGCCGGGCTAAACACCGCCTTCGCCGACTGGCTCAAAAACCAGCGGGTGAAATCAGCCGATACCGGCACTTCGTTTGAAGATGTTGTCCGCTATCATAGCAATATCTTTGAAGCCATCAAAAACCATGACCCCGAAGGCGCAGCCAATGCCATGGATTTGCACCTGCAAGATGTGGTGAAGCGCTATTGGCAGGCCGTGCTCAAATAGCCAAAGCTAAAACGCCCCCGGGCGATCCCGCTTGAAAAACGGCTGCCGTGCGGCTTCGGGCTTTGCCTCGTCAAACGCTGTATCCGGCATGGGCCGCAACCGGATATCGGACCACTCAACCGGCATGCCCATATGCTGAAACAGCGAAAACGAAGCCGCGCTGTGGCGTGGTAAATCAGGCGGGAGCTTGCCGGTGTTTTCGTCACAAATCCATGTGCTTGGCTCGGCCTCGTCTTCGGGCCAAATACGAAAACGCACACGGTTGAAGCTGTCAGTGAGCTGGATTTGATGGCGCACCCGGTAAGCACGGCCGCGCTCAGTATCCACCTCTGCTGGCGGATTTGTGGCGATGGCCCACTCGCTGGGCGCGCCCGAATGGTCGCCCCATGCCAAAAAGCTGCGCGCGCGCCCCGAGGGCATGGCCACAGCCATTCCGGCACTCGACCAGCCAACCTTGATACCGCGCGGCGGAACCCCCTCAACCATCCCTGCATGAAAGTCGCTAAGCCCCAGCCATTTGGAGTGATGCGGCTCCAAAAACCGCACGCGGTAAGTCGCCTCCTGACTTTTGCCCTGCCCCCCGAGCACCAAAAGCGCATCCGGCGCAACCGGCGCACGCGAGCGGATTAAATTGGCGGCGCTGTCCAGATCAAACGCGCCATTCACCACTTGACCAACCTGCTGGATGGAGCTGAACCGGCTGAGATCGCTCAAATCCAAAGTGGCGGGCATGGGTGTCGGGTCCCACTTAAAATCTATCGTCACGCTCTCAATGGTAGGACCATCATAAGCTTCGATTTCAAGTCGGTTCTCTCCTTGGTGCAAGGCGGGGTCATCATGGGCAATTTCAATGCAAAACTCCCCAAAATGGCGGCAGCGCAATTCCCCCGGAGTGGCTTTATAGCCGTTTAGCCAATCCACCCCCTCATCATGCACCGCCTCCACATAAAACCCACAAGGCTTGGCATTGTTTAGCCGGTAGACAGATTTTTCGGGTGGAGCCTTCAGCCCCTGAATAACCCCGAGAATGGTTATGTCAAAAACGCGAAACCGAAACTCCTGATTCATTCCATATGTGGGAATAATTTCAACCATAACATCA
This sequence comes from Paracoccaceae bacterium, assembly GCA_015487255.1. Lineage (GTDB taxonomy): Bacteria > Pseudomonadota > Alphaproteobacteria > Rhodobacterales > Rhodobacteraceae > UBA3077. Next base: position 1,377 of record WFQA01000169.1, read on the forward strand.
TATCCAGTTCTGGGGTGTTTATTTCACATTGCCAATCTTTCATTTGGTATGATAGGTTTGTCAAGGCCGGAATGCTCTAAAACCGGCTTATTGGAGGGAGAAACCATATGGCACCGGCAAAGCAAACCAAGCCGTTTCGCTCGCGGGACTGGTTTGACAACCCAGATCACGTTGACCTGACCGCGCTTTATCTTGAGCGTTTCATGAATTATGGCACCACATTGGAAGAGCTGCGCTCGGGCAGGCCGATCATTGGCATTGCGCAATCCGGGTCTGACCTCACACCTTGTAACCGGATCCATCTGGACCTGCTGCCCCGGGTCAGGGATGGCATTCGGGATGCGGGCGGAATTCCGATCTCTTTTCCCACCCATCCCATGTTTGAAAATTGCAAACGCCCAACAGCGGCGCTTGACCGAAACCTCGCCTATTTGAGCCTTGTCGAAATTCTAAACGGCTATCCGGTTGATGCCGTGGTGCTGATGACCGGCTGTGATAAAACCACGCCCGCCATGCTGATGGCGGCAGCCACCGTGGATATTCCCGCGATTGTGCTCTCCGGTGGCCCGATGCTGGATGGCTGGCATGATGGCAAGCTGGTTGGCTCGGGTGCCGTAATCTGGCAAAGCCGCCGCGATCTGGCGGCCGGGCTGATCGATGAGCAAACCTTTCTGGAGCGCGCCGCTGATAGCGCCCCTTCGGCGGGGCATTGTAACACAATGGGCACCGCGCTGACGATGAACGCGCTGGCCGAGGTCATGGGCATGTCGCTATCGGGGTGCGCCGCCATTCCGGCCCCTTATCGCGCGCGGGGCCAAATGGCCTATCATACCGGCAAGCGCATTGTTGGCATGGCATATGAAGACCTGAAGCCCTCGGATATTCTTGGGGTAAGCGCGTTTCAAAATGCGATTATCGCCAATTCCGCACTGGGTGGCTCAACCAATGCCCAACCCCATATTGCCGCCATTGCGCGCCATGCCGGGGTCTCGTTTCCGCGCAGTGACTGGCAGAGCCTTGGGCTGGAGATCCCGCTTCTGGCCAATGTTCAGCCCGCCGGAGAATTTCTCGGCGAGCGGTTTTACCGCGCAGGTGGGGTGCCGGCGATCATGTGGGAGCTGTTGCAGGCTGGCAAGATAGACGGCACGGCACCAACGGTTTCGGGCAAGACATTGGCCGAAACCCTTGAAGGATGCGAAAGCAGCGATCGCGCGGTGATTTATCCCTATCAAAAGCCGCTAAAGGAGCGGGCCGGATATGTGGTGCTCAGCGGCAATCTGTTTGATTTTGCCATCATGAAAACCTCGGTGATCTCTGATGAGTTTCGCAACCGATACCTGTCGGAACCGGGAAAAGAGGGCATTTTTGAAGGGCGGGCCGTGGTTTTTGAAAGCTCCGAGGATTACCATGCGCGGATCAACGACCCGGCACTTGGCATTGACCAGCAAACCATTTTGGTTATACGCGGCGCGGGCCCGCTGGGCTGGCCCGGCTCGGCCGAAGTGGTGAATATGCAACCGCCGGACCACCTGATACGCCAAGGCATTTTAAGCCTGCCAACCTTGGGTGACGGTCGGCAATCAGGCACGGCGGATAGCCCGTCAATTTTACATGCCACGCCTGAAAGCGCTGCCGGTGGCGGGCTGTCGGTGCTTGAAACGGGCGATATTATTCGCATTGATCTGGCGGCGCAGCGCTGTGATGTGCTGGTGGACGAGGCAGAGCTGGCCCAAAGGAAGGCAAAAGGACCCGCCGCAATTCCGGCAAGCGAAACACCGTGGCAAGAGATATATCGCAACACCGTTGGCCCGTTGGCGGATGGCGGGGTGATAGAAGATGCCCTCAAATTTCGGCAAACCTCACGCAAGCTGCCGCGACACAACCACTAGAGCCGTTTTATCCAGCGGGCGGTATCTGCCAGCGCCAGATCGGCAACGGGGGAAAGCCCCACGGCTTCCAGAAAGCCGTGGGTCGCCGTGGGGTAGGTTTTGTGGCTCACCTCAACACCGGCTGCCTTCAGTTTTTTGGCCATAAGCAAATTTTCATCCAGCAGCACATCCTGACCGGCAATCGTCATGTGAACCGGAGGTAGCTTGGCCAATTTATCGGGTGTTGCCCGCAGAGGGGCGGCGAGCGTGTTTGTGCGGTCCCTCATGCTTTCACAATAGTTTTGCCAAAAAAACGCCATCAGCTCCGTCGATAGGGAATTGGGAATTTGGCCGTGTTGTATATAAGAATTCCGGCTCAGGTCACTGTCATAAACCCCGTAATTCAGCACCAGCCCCGCCAGTGCCTGGCCATCCTTCAAGCCGCGCAGCGCAATGGCCATGGCCAGGTTTGCACCGCTGGAATCTCCGGCCAGCACAATGCGATCAGGGCGCACCCCCAGGTGCTCGGCATTTTGAATAACCCGCGTGATCGCCGCCGCACAGGCAAGCAGGTTTTGAGGGAATCTGACCTCTGGTGCCAAAGGGTAATCAAGGCCCAGCACATGCCAGCCGGTTTGCAGCGCATATTCGCGCATCAGCCGGTCATGGGTGTCTATATCGAGCAAGGACCAGCCACCACCGTGCAAATATATGATAAGCGCGTTCTGTGCATTTACCGGATGATAATGCCGCGCGGGCAGGCCAAAATCCGGGGTTGCAACCATTGGCACCTCTGGCCCGGCCAAAGACCAGCCAAGCCGCGCCGCGCGTGAAGCTGCCCGAAACGCCTCGATCGGGGGGCTGTCCATCAGGGTGCGGCCAATATGCGCCCGAATAGCCCTCTGAAACTGCGCCAGCTCAGGCTCTACATTTGGCAGTTCATCCGCGCCGACCTGTTGGTTTGTGGGCATTACAGCGCGGTCAGCTCAGCGGTATCAAGGCCAAGGCCCAATGCGGCGGCTCTGATATCATCAAGTGTTTTTGCGGGCAGTTGAATGCCTTTTTCAGCATAGGCTTGCTCAAATTGCAGCTCCATCTCCCCCGGCACCAAAAGAGGGTTTTGCGGGTCAAGCCGGGCAGAGCTGTGAACTTCGGCAACAATTTTATCGAGATCCTCACCAAATGCCATTAATGGCCGAAAAGCGGCGATATCTATCGCTATGAAAAACTGCCCGTCTTTGCCCGCTTTTGGCCCCTGCACCATATCCCCAAGCCCGGTTCCGTATTGCGCACCGGATAACAGCGTGGACAGCATGCCAACCATCATCGCCAAGGCAATGCCTTTATGCCCCCCTGCCGGCTGGATCAAACCGTCAAGCGCGATGGCGGCATCGGTCGTGGGCAGGCCGTCGGCGTCAAAAGCCCAGCCATCAGGTATGGGCAGGCCTTTTTGATGGTAAATCCTTATCTTGCCATGGGCCGTGGCGCCAAAGGCAAGATCCAGCACCACCGCAGGCGCTTTGGCACCGGGAATGGCAATGGAAATCGGATTCATTCCAACGATTTTATCACGTCCGCCCACCGGAGCCATGGTTGGCAAAGCGTTTGAGCCAACAATCCCGATCATCCCCTGCTCTGCGGCGCGCAGCGTATACCAATCGAGTGCGCCGCAATGGTTGGAACCGCGCAGCGCCGCCAAGGCAATGCCATTTTCCCGCGCGGCTTCAATGGCGGTATCCATTGCCAAAGACGCCCCGATTTGCCCCATATTATTGTTGCCATCCACCACGATAGCGCCCCCTTTGCGGGAGATAATTGCGGGGATGGCCGTGGGGTCAACCCCGCCCCCGTTCATTTTGCCAACATAATCCGGCACCCGCATCACACCATGCGAATGCACACCGCGAAGATCGGCATGCACTAGTGAATCCGTCAACAGCCACGCATCTCTATCTGACATGCCACAGGCCTTGAATATAGCTTCTGTCACCTCAAAAAGCGCGGAAGCGGCGATGCGGCGGTCGGTTTCACTGGTAGGATAGTTTGCCATTTTTGGCCCTTTCCCGGGTCTGGTTGGGTGTTAAAGTGCGTCGATTGTTATGGTGCTTTGCGTGATCAGTTCCTGACCGGCCCGCAGGGGAACTGCGGTAGAAATACCTTCGGCTGCAATAGGGTTGCCGGACCAGTTTGAAACCGGTGGCCCTAAATCAAACGCTCCGGCAACGGCCTCGATGCCAATCGTGCGGAAATTACCGTCAAACGGGGCCTCGTCACGCCCCCGGTTGCTGATCCAAATCACCAGTGATGGCAGCAATTCAGCGTCATAGGCAAACCGGACGCCATAACCCGCCTGATCATACAGCAAGCGTATCTCTCCGTCTGGGGCCGGTATTTGCAGCAATGCCTCACAGCGCTCCGGTGGCGGCAGCATTGTCAGGTCCATCCCACCCCCGTCAGTTCGCGGCACCGCATTCAGGCTATCAAACCGCGCGTTAACAGCGACCGGCGCGTGCTCTGGCACTACGGGGAGCGGATATGTCCAGCCCCGCCCCGCATTGGCAATTTCCAACCGCAGCGTGCCCGGCTCTTTTGGCAAGTGAAAGCAAGGGTGCATTGAAACCGGAAATTGCACATCGTGCCGCGCGGTGATGCGCAGCTCAACCTCGTAACCCGGCCTGTCCGGCAGCAAGGCAACCCGCCGCTCCAGCTTCGAAACGGGATGCGCATCAGGGGGCAATAAAACCATGGCGGCGCGGGTTGGGTCATTTGGCTCAGGAATGATCTCCCAAGGCGCATTCGCGCCAATGCCATGAAACCAGCGATCTTCGGGAATCCCGGACCCCGCGCCGTGCTGCCAGGGATCAGGCAATGCAGCCATTACATCCGGCGCACCATAAGGCAGGCAGATAAAATCACCGCAGAGATCGCGAAGCATCGGGGGGAAATCCTGCGCTTGCGGGTGGTTGTGCCAGTCAGGGCATGTCAGTGGGCGTATCGGGCCGCGCTCCGGCAGGTTAAATTCGGCAGGGCCGATCATGCCACCTGCGGATTGCAACCGCAGCCATCCATGTGCCCCCCGTAAGACCAACGCGCGGCTCATGTAAACAACACCAAGCCGTGCGTATCCACATCAAAAACCTCGATCTGGCCAAATTGGTGCTCGGTCACATAAATTTTGTTTTCCTGATCAGGGCCAAAAGCAACATTGGTCGGCGCATTTCCCTGCACTTTCAGCCGGTCGCTGACCTTGCCATCGGGGGTCACAATGGCAACAACCCCCTCGCCATAAACCGTGCACCACAGCCGCCCGTCTGCGGAAAACCCCATGCCGTCAGGGCCGCGAAAGCCCCCCGGCCAGTCAGGCGCCAGCACATTGGCAAAAAGCTGGCGCTCGCCGCTGACCTTGCCCGCACTTGCCGGATAGCGGTAAATATTACCGGTGATCATTTCGTTGATATAAAGGTCTCCGTCCGGGCCAAAGGCAATACCATTGGCAAAGCGCAGCCCGCTATCCAGCGCCGTGGCCGTGCCCGCCAATGTGTCAATCTCCCAGAGCTTGCCGTCAAAGACAGCGGATTGCCAATCGGGGCGCGGCGCGCCGTCAACCACCCAGTCAGCCATCGTCATGCCGCTATCTGTCATGTAAAGCAGCCCCGAAGATGAGAAACACAGATCATTGGGCAGCAAAAAAGGCCCAGCGTCGCCTGCCTTCAACACCGTTTTAACGGCCCCCGCCATGGTCACATAAAGCAAAGCAGGCGGCACGGTATCCGCAACCCAGATACCACCGGCCGCATCAATACACAGCCCGTTCGGGCAGCCGGCCGGCGCGATTTGGCGCGACGCTCCCTGTTTTGAAACATGGGTGATCCCGTTGCGCGGCGGTGCCATTTCAACACAAAGCCACCCGCC
>WFQA01000170.1 GCA_015487255.1 Paracoccaceae bacterium
AGCCGGCAATGCCAAGCAGCGGCAGCAGCCACACACCGCAAACCGGGCAGCCACTGGCGACCGCCGCAAAAGCCGTGCCCAGAAAAGTGCTCGGGGCGGATTCCACCGCGTTGTTATGGCGCTGGCGAAACACATAGATCAGCATCGCCGCCGAGATGCCAAACAGGATGGCAATCAGCGCGCTCATCCCCAAAGCCGCTCCGTTGAACAGCGCGGTGTTTTGCAGCGCCATGATGCGAAACGTGGTGGATTGACTGAGCAGGATATAATCAAGTGCTGCCATATTGGCGGCAAAGCTCACCGCCAGCACAATGTAGATTCTATCGCTGAAAGTCGCCGCGATTGCCTGCCAAATGTTTTTCATGCCGGTATCCACCTCACTAAGAAACTTGGCATTACCTTACCATGCCGCTATTTTCACGCAACTTTCGCGCGCGTAAAATGGCAAGCCAGCCGGATAATGAAATCACATTCATGTGATCAGCCCATCCCGGGTGGTGCCGCTTGCATGGCAGGCTTGCATTTACCCCCCTTGCACCTTGTGATGGGGGCGCTATGGTGCGCCAAATTACCTAACGGAAGGAAAACCCATGTCATCCTATGATCTTATCGTTATCGGTGCCGGCCCCGGCGGCTATGTGGCGGCCATTCGCGGCGCGCAGCTCGGGCTTAAAGTGGCGGTGATCGAGCGTGAGCATCTGGGTGGCATTTGCCTCAACTGGGGCTGCATTCCGACCAAGGCACTGCTGCGCTCGGCCGAGGTTTTTCACCTGATGCAGCGGGCAGGGGAGTTTGGCCTGAAGGCGGATGCGATCTCTTATGACATTAAAGCGGTGGTGAAGCGCTCGCGCGGCGTGGCCTCACAGCTTTCTGCCGGGGTTAAACATCTGCTCAAAAAGAACAAAGTAACGGTGGTAATGGGCGAAGCCAGCATTCCCGCCCCCGGCAAGGTGCTGGTTGGCAAAGATACCCTCACCGCCAAAAACATTATCATCGCCACCGGCGCGCGGGCGCGGGAGCTGCCGGGGCTGGAGGCGGATGGTGATCTGGTCTGGACCTATCGCCATGCGCTTGACCCCGTGCGCATGCCCAAAAAGCTGCTGGTGATCGGCTCGGGCGCCATTGGTATCGAGTTTGCCAGTTTTTTCAACACATTGGGGGCAGATACCACGGTTGTTGAGGTAATGGACCGGGTTTTGCCGGTGGAAGATGCCGAGATTTCCGCCTTTGCCAAGAAGCAATTTCTTAAGCAGGGCATGAAGATCATGGAGAAATCCATGGTCAAAAAACTGGATCGCGGCAAGGGCAGGGTGGTTGCCCATATCGAAACCGGTGGCAAAACCATTACCGAAGAGTTTGACACGGTGATTTCAGCCGTGGGCATTATCGGCAATACCGAAGGGCTGGGGCTGGAGAAGCTTGGCATAGAGGTGGACCGCACCCATATCGTGACCGACGCTTACTGCGCCACCAATGTGCCGGGAATTTATGCGATTGGCGATATCGCCGGCACGCCGTGGCTGGCGCACAAGGCCAGCCACGAGGGCGTGATGGTGGCCGAAAAGATCGCCGGTAAAAAGGTGCATGCGGTCAAACCGGAAAGCATTGCCGGCTGCACCTATTGCCACCCGCAGGTGGCCAGCGTGGGCATGAGTGAAGCCAGGGCCAAAGAGGCGGGGCACGAGATCAGGGTTGGCCGCTTCCCCTTTATGGGCAACGGCAAGGCAATAGCGCTGGGCGAGGCGGAGGGCATGGTCAAAACCATCTTTGACGCCAAAACCGGCGAGCTGTTGGGCGCGCATATGGTTGGGGCCGAAGTGACCGAGCTTATTCAGGGTTTTATCATCGGCCGCCAGCTTGAAACCACTGAGGAAGACCTGATGCAAACGGTATTCCCCCACCCGACCTTAAGCGAATCCATGCACGAATCGGTGCTGGATGCATATGGCCGTGTCATCCATATGTAGTTTGGCTTGCTGCCCGCCTGACCCGGAGGGCAGTTTTTCCGGCTCAGGCAAATAACAGGCCAACCCCGAAGGCGACAACCGCACAGATACCGCCAACCAGAAGTGTTTCGCCAACGCAGCGATATACCGTTTCGTTGGTTACTTTCCAGCGCAGCAGGCCAAGCGCGACCAATGCAGCAAAAGTGGCAAAAACCGAAAGGTAAAAGGTGGTTTGGGTCGGGTCCATCAGAAAATACGGGATCAGCGGCACCGCGCCAAAAATGATGAAGGCAATGAAGGTCGCCAACCCGTTCAGCGCCGGGCTGTCGCCGGTTGGGTCAGACATGCCGATCTCGTATTGCATCATGAAATCGGCCATGAATTCGGGGTTGCGCTCAAATACTTTTGTCAGCTGTTTCGCATCTTCCTCATCCATGCCGTGATCAGCTAAAATCTCATACATTTCAGCACGTTCCATCTCGATGTTATTGTGGATTTCATAAAGCTCCTTATCGCGGGTGGCCTTATAAACATCCTGCTCGGAGCGGCCCGATAAAAACTCCCCCAGCCCCATCGCGGTGGCATCCGCCAAGAGGTTGGCAATGCCAAACAGCAGCACCGCCACCGCGCCGATCTGCGCCGTGCCCTCCATACCCGCCCCGGCAAAACCGGCAACAATGGCAAATGTGGTGACGATCCCGTCATTGCCGCCATAGATGATTTGCTTCATAAACTCTTGAATTTTACCGATTTTATGCTCGGAACTCTTGTGAATTGCCAATGCGGTAGGGGATGATTTAGCCATGAAACCTCCGATGCGATTATGAGTGCAAAGCCTTTATGGGCGAGCCGTGCAGCATATGCAATACAGCTATTTGGAGCAAGTTTGAGGCTGACAGGGCCGCAAATTTACGTTAGGTGATGGCCAGCAAAGGAGCCATCATGTCCCGTGATCTTTCAGACAAATCCCAGCGCCACCCCGAAAAGGCGCACAGGCCCGATACCCCGATCCTGCGCAAACCTGATTGGATAAGGGTGAAGGCACCGGTTTCAAAAGGCTATCGGGATACCCATAAGATACTGAAAGATAACAACCTTACCACGGTTTGCGCCGAGGCCGGCTGCCCCAATGTCGGCGAGTGCTGGGCGCAGGGCCACGCCACGATGATGATCATGGGAGATATCTGCACCCGTGGCTGCTCATTTTGCAATATCGCCACCGGGCGGCCCGATGCGCTTGATGTGTTTGAGCCGGGCAGGGTGGCCGACGCGGTTGAAAAGCTGGGGCTGAAACATGTGGTCATCACCAGCGTTGACCGCGACGATCTGGAAGATGGCGGCGCAGAGCATATCGCGCAAACCATCCGCGCCATCCGCCACCGCGCACCGGGGGCGACGATCGAGGTGCTCACACCTGATTTTCTCAAGTGCGGCCCCGAAGCCCTTGAAATCGTTGTAAAAGCCAAGCCGGATGTTTTCAACCACAACCTCGAAACCGTGCCGGGCCTTTACCCCACGGTGCGCCCGGGCGCGCGCTATTTCGCCAGCCTGCGGCTGTTGCAGCGGGTGAAAGAGCTGGACCCGCTGATGTTCACCAAATCCGGCATCATGGTGGGCCTGGGCGAGGACAAACAGGGCGTGCAGCAGGTGATGGACGACATGCGCGCCGCTGATGTGGATTTTTTGACCATCGGGCAATATCTGCAACCGACGCCAAAGCACCACGAGGTGATGCGCTTTGTGACCCCCGAAGAGTTCAAAAGCTATGAATCCGCCGCCTTTGGCAAAGGGTTTTTGATGGTTTCCTCCACGCCGCTGACCCGCTCAAGCTATCACGCGGGGGATGATTTTGCCCGGTTGCGCCATGCCCGGATGGCGCGGCATGGGTCTTGAGGGCAGTGCAGCATGCACAGTGCGCATAATAGATATTATGTTACTTTTAGATTAAGCTTGCGTTCAGTATAGCAAAGAAAAATTAACAAATGGTCATGGGATGAACAAGCGCGCCATACTGATCGCCGGGCCAACCGCTTCGGGCAAATCGTCATTTGCCTTGCAGGTTGCGCGCAGTGTTGATGGCATTATCATCAACGCTGATGCGCTTCAGGTCTATCAAAGCTGGCGGGTGCTGACCGCGCGGCCAAGTGATGCAGAGCTAAGGCAAGCGCCGCACTTCCTTTATGGCCATATTGCCAAAACCACAAAATATTCGGTTGGGCAATGGCTGAAGGATGTGGCCGCCGTGCTGGAAAAAACCAATCGGCCCGCGATCATCATCGGCGGCACCGGGCTTTATTTTGCCGCGCTGACCAACGGGCTGGCGGAAATTCCGCCTATTCCAGACGCCGTGCGCCGCCGTGGTGACCTTTATCGCCAAAGCCAGGGTGTCGCGTGGTTTTGTGCGCAGCTAAAGCAGCATGACCCGGACACATTTGCAAAGCTCGACCAAAACAACCCCGCCCGGCTGCAACGGGCCTGGGAGGTGCTTGAGGCGACCGGCAAGGGCCTGAGCCACTGGCACGCACACCCTGCCCTGCCTTTGGTTCCGCTGGAAAATGCCCATGCATTTGTAATCAACTGGCCGGTGGAGGCCCTGAACAGCCGCATTGACCGGCGCTTTGACATGATGATGCAAAATGGCGCGCTCAAGGAATGTGAGGCCGCGCGCATGGCTGGTTTTGAGCCGGATCTGCCTGCTAACCGCGCCCTTGGCGCCCGGGAGATAATCGCCGCTCTTGATGGCAAGATCACCATGCAAGATGCTGTTATCAAAGCCAAAATAATCACCCACCAATTTGCGAAACGCCAGCGAACCTGGTTCCGCAGCAAAATGAAAAACTGGCAGCAAATTGATATGCCAATGCAGGAAAGCCAAGGGGAAATTCTGGCCCACCTCGCGGTTGAATTCCGCTAAACCTCTGGACTCAAAGCACGAATCTATAACCAAACGCAAAAAAAGCTTGCATTCAGCCCCGCAATGTCCGATTCTTTATAAAAAAGCAGAAATCGAGGCAGAATTGTGCGTAAACCCGTAGCCGATCCCGAGATACTCGGGAACCGTATCACCAGCCATGCGCTAACCGGCAGGTCGCTACTGCGCCCGGAAACCGGCAGGCCGAACATGGCCAGCAGTCACCATCTTATCTGGCTGACCCGCGGCGGTGGCCGGGCCTATATTGACAGCACCCAGCAAGGGTTTGGCCCCAATACCGCCATGTTTATTCCGGCGCAAACCCTGTTTCACCTGGAGCTTTCAGCGGGCACCATTGGCTGGCAGGTCAGTATTCCGGCCAAGTTGCGCATCCCCCTGCCCGGCTCGGTATTGCTCACACAAGTGCTCAAGCCGCTCAACCAGCGCCAGCTCAGCAACGCGTTTACAGCGGTGCAGGAAGAGTTTATCACCGAGCAAGTGATGCGCGGCACGGCGCTGATCTATTCGGTTGGCCTGCTGGCGGTGGTTTTCAACCGGCTTGACACCGGCAACAACCGCGAAGAACTAACCAGAGACAACGCCAAACGCCGCCTGATGCGCCGTTTTGTATCACGGTTGAATGACCGCTATGCCAGCCATGATACGGTGCGTGACTACGCCGCTGATCTTGGCGTTACGACCACTCACCTGACCCGGGTTTGCCGCGAAACCGCCGGCAAGCCGGCCACGGTATTCATTCGTGAAAAAACCATGGAGGAGGCGAAATTCCTGCTGCGGGAAACCGACGAGAAAATCGGCAATATCGCCCGTGATCTCGGCTTTAAATCACCGGCCTATTTTACCCGGGTGTTTTCGGAATCCGTTGGGCAGTCACCCAAAGCCTTTCGCGGTATCAAGTATCGGGTATAGCCCGCGCCCTGCTGCCGCCGCGCCTTTTATCGGGGGCAGGAAGCTCCACCAGCGCGGCTTGCAAAATCTCTGTCATCGGGTGGGATGGTGAATAGTGCTGCAACAATCGTTTGGCGGCAGCGCGCAGCGCGCCTGGGCCGCGCGGGTCCAGCGCCCAGTCGAGAAAAATCGTGCGGCATTGCGCGGGGGTGATCCCCTCCATCTGATAAGCGTCCCGAATCAGGCCGCGCGGGTCATCGCTCGATACCGGCTTGCTCATTTATCTTCCCTGCAGTTTTTCGGTGATAATATCTGCCATCTGCGCGCGGCTGGCGTCAAGCGCTGATTTCAGCGCCCCGATATCTTTCATACCCGTAAGCCGGGCCAGAAGCTGCGCCACGCCGCTGCCGGATTTTTGCGGATCAAACACCGATTGCACCGCCAGCCGGGTGGCCTGCTGGGTGGTGTGATAAAGGCCGAGCGCCTTGGTTATTTGCGCCAGCTCGCCCGCTGCCAACCACCCCGCCCCGGCCAAATCAGCCACTTTTTGCCCGGGCCTGGCCCCGGCAATCAGCCCGCCGGCCTGCACCAGCAATTCCACATCCATCAGCCCGCCTGTGCCGTTTTTCACATCCCATGTATTGCTGCCGGATTTGGCCCCGGCCAGCCGGATGCGCATCTCACCCAGAGCGCGCAGCACCTCTTCCTCTGCGCGCGGCATGGCCAAAACCTCAGCTATCACCGCGCCGACCTCCGCAGCAATTGGCCCGGCTACCACCCGGGCGCGCAACAGCGCCATATGTTCCCAGACCCAGGCTTTGTTTTTCTGATAGCTGTCAAACGCGCTGAGCGAGGTGGCCACCGGCCCCTGCCGCCCCGAGGGCCGCAGGCGCATATCCACCTCGTAAAGCCCGCCTTTGGAGGTGGCGACCGTCAGCGCCGAAACCAGCGCTTTTGTAAAGCGTGCATAATATGGCTGAACGGCCAGCGGGCGCCTGCCGATTGACTGGCCCTCACCATCCGCATCATAAACCACAATCAGGTCAAGGTCGGACGAGGCCGTCATCTCGCGCGAGCCAAGCTTGCCCATGGCGATAACGGCTGCGCCCTTGCCCGGCGGCGGGCCGTGGCGGCGGGCAAACTGCTTGACCACCACGTCAAAAAGCCCGGAAAGGCAGGCCTCGGCGATGTTGGAATAAGCCAGCGCGGTTTCATCACTATCAGCAATGCCGCGCAAAAGCTGCACCCCGATGCGGAAGCGCTGGTCTTGCGCCCAGATGCGGGCGGCATCGAGCTGGCGTTCGAAATCCTCCGCCAGGTCCAGCTCGCCCTGAAGCTCGGCTTTCAACACATCAAGCGGCGGCAGCGGCTTGAAGAACCCGGCGCTGATCACCGCCTCCAGCACCCTTGCATGGCCACCCAAATAGCGCGCCAGCTCGGGGGCCATGGCACAGATATCGACCAGCATTTCCAGCAGCTCCGGCTTGGCCCTGAATAGCGAAAACACCTGCACCCCGGCTGGCAGACCGGCCAAAAACGCATCAAACTGGATCAGCGCTTCATCGGGGTTTTGCGCCCGGCACAGGCTGGCAAGGATTTGTGGCTTGAGATGGGCAAATATGCGCTGCGCCCGCTCGCTGCGCAGGGCCGGGTAAGTGAGCCAGCGCCCGGTGATTTCAGCCGCGCGCGCCGGTTCTGCCCAGGTTGTGACATCCGCTTCCCCGGGCAGATCATCGCTGAAAAAATTCTCGGTGATCTCATGCACCGCCGCCAGCCGGGCCAATATATCTGCCTCAAAAGCCGCAAGGTCATCAAAGCCGCAAAACAGTGCCAACTGCCGGCGTTTGATTTCATCACCGGGAATAATATGCGTTTGCGCGTCATCCATCATCTGGATGCGATGCTCAAGCTGGCGATGCGCGCGGTAGGCGCTGGTCAGGCTTTGCGCCGCCTGCTCGGGGATCATACCCTTTTGCGCCAGGGCCGCAAGCGCGCCGATGGTGTCGCGCATGCGCAGGCTGCGGTCTTTGCCGCCCAGAATAATTTGCTGGGTTTGGGCGAAAAACTCGATCTCCCTGATCCCGCCCTGCCCGAGCTTTATGTCATGGCCGGGAATGTCAGCGCCATAAAGCCCTTTATGGGCGCGGATGCGCCGGCGCATCTCATGGGCGTCCTCGATTGCGGCGTAATCGAGATGCCGCCGCCAGATGAACGGCTCCAGCCGCGAAAGAAAAGCCTTGCCCGCCTGCAAGGCCCCGCCGCAGGGGCGGGCCTTGATGAAGGCGGCGCGCTCCCAGGTGCGGCCCAGGCTTTCATAATAGCGCTCGGCGGTCTCGGTAGCGATGCAGACCGGGGTGACAGAAGCATCCGGGCGCAGCCGCAGATCGGTGCGAAAAACATAACCCTGCGCGGTGTTTTCGCTCAGTAGCCTGATCAGGCGTTTGGTGATGCGGATGAAGGCGGCGCGCAGCTCGCCCCATTGCCCGGCGGGGTGGCGGCTTTCGTCAAACAGGATGATCAGGTCGATATCGGAGGAGTAATTCAGCTCATCAGCCCCCATCTTGCCCATGGCAAGGGCAAACATGCCCGCCGCATCCGCCGGATCTGCCGGCAGCTTGCCGCGCGCCGCCTCGGCCGCAACCAAAAACCGCAAGCCGGTATCGACCGCTGCGTCCGCCAGTTTTGTCAGCGCTCCCGTGACCTGCGCCAAATCCCACAAGCCGCCGATGTCGGCCAGCGCAATCAGCAAAGCCCCCCGGCGCTTGGCAATGCGCATACTGTCGGACAGAGCCTGAAAGCTGTTTTGGTCAAAATCCAGCAGGGTTTCAAAACTGTGCGCCAGCGGTTTCGCGGCAATGCTGTGCAGCCACGCCTGCTCGCGCTGTATGGAAGCGCTCAGATAAGCGCTGCACCCGGCTGTGCCCTCGATCAGCTTGAGCAGGTTTTTGGGCAGGCCGGAAAAAAGCGCCCTCATTTCCGCCCCGCGTTTTTTGTCAAAAGGCCGGGGCGCGCGCCGCACCTGATCGAGGCGCATATTACCGCCCTTCGTATTTTGGCGGGCGTTTTTCCATAAACGCCATCACCCCTTCAACGAAATCTCTGGTTTTGCCGGCTTTGCCCTGCAGCCTGGCCTCCAGCGCCAATTGCTCGTCGAGCGAGTTGTCAAAGCTGGCCCGCAATGCCTGCTTGATATATTTATAGGCTTTGCTCGGGCCGGTGGCGAGTTTTTCCGCCCGTTCATGCACCACGCTGGCAAAGGCGTCATCGGGCACGCTCTCCCAGATCATGCCCCAATTGGCCGCCTGATCAGCGCTGATCTTATCGGCAAAAAGAGCTGCCCCCATTGCCTTGGCAAAGCCCATCTGGCGCGGCAACCAGTAGGTGCCGCCAGCATCGGGCACCAGCCCGATACGGGCAAAAGCCTGAATGAAAAACGCCGATTGCGCCGCGATCACCACATCGGCGGCCAGCGCCAGATTGGCCCCTGCCCCGGCCGCCGGGCCGTTCACCGCCGCAATCGTCGGGATCGGGCAGTTGTAAATCGCCTTTAAGAGCGGCTCGTATTCCTCCAGCAGGGTGCGCTCCATGTCGATATCACCGGCATTGACCCGGTCCCCCAGATCCTGCCCCGAGCAAAAACCGCGCCCGGCACCGGTGAGCAGCAGCACCCGCCCGTCAAGCGGCGCGTGCTGCACCGCGTGCAGCAGATCAAGCCGCATTTGCGCGTTCAGCCCGTTCATCACCTCGGGGCGGTTCATGGTTATTTTGACCACGTCATCCGTGGCCTCATAAAGAATGGTTTCGTATTGCATTGGCACCCTCCTCAGCCTGGCCAAAGCCTAAGCTGAAAGCGCGAAGAGGGAAACCCCGAACGTGGGGTTAATCCTGGAGCAAACTTGCTAACTTTTCCGCTTCGTCCGGGTCCAGCTCCTCATCCTGCTCCTTTTTGGGTCGGGTGCGCACATAATAAAGCGCCCCGCCACCACCAAGCAGAATCGCCAGCGGGCCGGTCAGCCAGAGCAGCAGGTTTGTCATGCTGAAGGTGGGTTTCAGCAAGATAAACTCCCCATAACGCGAGACAAAAAATTGCAGGACTTCCTCATCGGTATCGCCCATGGTCAGCCGCTCACGCAGCAAAACCCGCATATCCGCAGCCAGCGCGGCATTGGAGTCGTCGATATTCTCGTTGCGGCAAACCGGGCAGCGCAAACCCTTAGAGAGCACACGCGCCCTTTCCTCCAGCACCGGATCATCGAGCATTTCGCCCGGCTCGACCGCAAAGGCAGGGCTGCCCAGCATCATTAGAAAAACAAGAATATATTTCATCATCTACTCCGCAGGGGCAGCGCCGCGAGGCGCGCGCTTTCTGGATGGCGCGGCGATCCGGTAGCGCCGGTCAAACAGGCTGAACGAGCCGCCAATCGCCATGAAGATCGTGCCGATCCATATCCAGTTGACAAAGGGTTTGATATAGGTGCGCACCGCATAGCCGCTTTCGCCCTGTGGCTCGCCCAGGGTGATATAAACATCACGGGTCAGCCCCATATCGATGGCGGCTTCGGTGGTAGGGGTGCGCTCGACGGTGTAGTTGCGCTTTTCGGGATACATCAGATAGGTTTCATCCCCTTCCTGCACCACAACCTCACCCACGACAGCGGTATAATTTGGCCCCCGCACATCCTCTACCCCGTTCAGGGTAAAAGTATAACCGGCCACATCATAAGGTTCGCCAAATTGCACCGCGCGGATATCCTCGACCTCCCATGCGATCACCGCCGAGATGCCAAAGATGATCAACCCCAGCCCGCCATGGGAGAACACCCTGCCCCAGTCCGAGCCGGGCAAATTGCGCAGCCGCCGGAAGAATTCGCCCATCGGCACCTTGCGAAAACGGCAGCGATTGCCCAGGTCGGCCAATGCGCCAAGGATGATCCAGGCCGCCATTGTCAGCCCGATCGGGGCAATCATCCGCTCGCCGGTTTGCAGGCTCCAGACCAAAGCGCCCAGCACAACCGAAAGCGCAACAACCCCCCAGAGCGGCTGCATGGTGCGGCCCAGCTTGCCGCGTTTCCATGGCAGGATAGAGCCGATCGGCAATACCATGATCAGGATCACCATGAACGGCGTGAAAGCCATATCAAAGAAAGGCGGCCCCACGGAGATCGTTTCGCCAGTGGCGAATTCGATCACCAATGGCCACATGGTGCCGACAAAAACCACCACCGCCGAAACCGTCAGCAACAGGTTGTTGAGCACCAGCCCGCTTTCGCGGCTGAAGGTCGAAAACACCGATTGGGATTTGAGCGTATTGGCCCTGAGCGCATACATGGTAAGCCCGCCGCCAATGGCCACGGCGAGAATACCCAGCACAAACATGCCGCGCCTTGGGTCGTTGGCAAAAGCATGCACCGAGGTCAACACACCCGAGCGCACCAGGAAGGTGCCGATCAACGAGAATGAAAATGCCAGAATGGCCAGCAGCACGGTCCATGCCTTCAATGTATCGCGCTTTTCAACCACGATCGCCGAGTGCAGCAAGGCGGTGGCCACCAGCCATGGCATGAAGGAGGAGTTTTCCACCGGGTCCCAGAACCACCAGCCACCCCAGCCAAGCTCGTAATAAGCCCACCAGCTGCCGTAAGAGATACCAATGGTCAGCGAGACCCAGGCGGCGAGGGTCCAGGGGCGCACCCAGCGCGCCCATGCGGCATCAACCTTGCCCTCGATCAGCGCGGCGATGGCAAAGCTGAAAGCCATGGAAAGGCCGACATAGCCAAAATAAAGGAAAGGCGGGTGAAAAGCGAGGCCGAGATCCTGCAATAGCGGGTTTAGGCCATTGCCGTTGAGCGGCGGGTTTTCAAGGCGCAAAAACGGGTTGGAGGTGAAGAGCAGAAAGCCCAGAAACGCCACGCCGATCATCGCCTGCACCGAAAGCACCCGCGCCTTCAACGCCGGGGGCAGGTTGTTGCCAAAGGTGGCAACCAGGGCACCAAACATCGCCAAAATCAGGTTCCAGAGCAGGATAGAACCTTCGTGATTGGCCCAAACGCCGGTAATCTTGAAGATCATCGGTTTATCGGTATTCGAGTTGGCTGCCACCAGCCTGACCGAAAAATCGGACACCACAAATGCGTATGTCAGGGCAGCAAAGGACAGAATCAGTAGTATAAACTGTATCTGCGCGGCGGGTACCGCAACAGCCATCCAGTTATTCCACCCCTTCTGCGCGCCGACCATCGGGATAATCGACTGCAAAACAGCGATTATCAAAGCCAGAATAACTGCGTATTGGCCAAGTTCTACAAACATATCTCGAATCCTTGAAAGAAAACCTCGCGCCATCATACGCGAGGCATCTCAGGGATCAAATTGCAATTTCGTGATCGCGATAAAGCGTCGCATCAAGAATTTTCCGTCCGCCAGGCCTCCAATGCCGCATTCGGGCTTCGGGCCGGGGCATCAGCCGGGGGCGCGGCCACGGGCCTGGCCGGAATATTTGCCCGATAACCACGAAAATAGTTCAACTCCCGCGCACCAAAATAAAACGAAACCACCGCCCCCAGCAGCCACCATAACGGCTCGGGCACATAGGCAAGCCCCTGCATACGAAGCGAAAACCCGTCCGGGTCGGCCATGGCATAAGCAAACAACCCCACGGTCGAGAGCGCCATGATCGGGCGCGGCAGCCGGTTCAGCCCGTTAACAAACCGGTCAAACCAGCCCAGAGGTTTTTGCGCAAATTCCGCCCCCGCCTGTGCCAGCGCCGCCTGATACCGCGCCTGCGCGCCCATCTCGGCCTTGGTTCGGTTAACCGTAAAAACCTCGGAAACCTCGGCAACCGCGCCGCCAACCGCCCGCGCGGTGCGCCCCAGCCCCAGCAGGCTCATGCCCAGCCCCTGACCCGGGCATCATGCTCGGCCCGTGAAAGCCGGAACTTTTCCGCCATGAATTCCTCGGCCCGGGTGATCCAGCCACCCTTGCCGCCATCGCGCCGCCGGGCGAATTTGCGCAGCTTGGGCCGGGCATCCGCCAGGCCATAATAATAGTTGCGCCGCGCGATCCCGTAAGCATCAACCAGATAACCCGAAGCCGCGGCGTAAGCAAGTTCAGCCACCCGCGCCGTATCCGGGCCAATCGCCCCGTCCACCGCTGTCGGAAAGCCGAAATCCCCAAGCAGGCGCTGCAATATCTTCACCGCATGGCTGCCCGCATTGACATACATATCATAAACACTGGGCTGAAGCGGCGCTGGCAGCATGCCGATATTGGGGGCCTCGAAATACTGCTTTTTGAAAATATCCGCCGCCTGCGCGCGGCTGAGCGCACGCACATCGCGGGTGTTTATCCGCCCGTCATTGTTGATATCCAGCCCAAGGCGGCGCATGGTGCCAATGGTCACACCATATTTCGTTGCCCCGCCCGGATCATCCGGGTCATTCACATATCCGCCTTCACGCCGGATAATTTCCTCTGTGATCTCGTCGATCCCCTGCATAGCCACCTCATGCCAATTTAATGAAAAATTGACATAAAGATGGCTTAAATTAGCTAAGAAGCGGTGACAGCACCGTTCGCACCCGTTGCTAAAGCCGGGTCAGGTGGTTGGCTCCACATAGGCACCCTGCGCTTTGAGCGCGTCGATCACCTCGGTTGGCATGTATTCCTCATCATGCTTGGCCAGCACTTCCACGGCAATAAACTCACCATTTATCATGTTGCCGGAGGCAACCGCCCCTTGGCCCTCGTCAAAGATATCCGGCATGATACCGCTATAAACCACCTGAATATCATTGGCGGTATCGGTAATGATAAACCGGTGCACCTCGCCCTTGACCCAACTGCCTTCCTTGACCAGCCCCCCCACGCGAAACCGCTCGGTTGGGGCCGGCATCTCGGCCATGATCTGGGTTGGCGAGCGGAAGAACTCGATCCCGTCCTTGAAGGCCACGCCCATAACCACCGCCGAGCTTGCCAGCAGCGTCAAGCCGACAGCCAGCATCTGAATTCGCCGTTTTTTCTTCAATCCAGCCATCACATTTCCTTTTTCTTGCCCGATAGATAGTGACCATGTCACGGAAATAAAGGGGCCATTTCCAATCCGAGCCGCTCATCCAACCCTAACATGATATTGGCGTTCTGCAAAGCCTGCCCCGATGACCCTTTCGTGAGGTTGTCAAGCGCAGAAAACACCAATACCCGCCCCGAGACCCGGTCGGCAACCACGCCGATATGGCAATAATTGGAGCCTCTTACATGGCGCGTCGCCGGAGCCTGCCCAAAGGGCAGCAGATAGACAAACGGCTCATCCGCATAGTGGGCCTGCAAGGCGGTGTATATAGCCTCAGCCGCACCG
>WFQA01000171.1 GCA_015487255.1 Paracoccaceae bacterium
CGATTTCACGCAATTCGCGCTGCACCCGCATCAGCTCGTGCCGCTCGACCAGCTCGATACCCTTGGGGAAGCGCGCCTTGTCCACATCCTCTTTTTCGTCATAAACCACCACCAGCTTTTTGATGCCCATCGCCACCAGTTCAGCGGCTATACGCGGGGCGTCCAGATCGCCCTCGATATGCTGGCCGCCGGTCATCGCCACCGCGTCATTAAAGAGGATTTTATAGGTGATGTTGGTGCCTGCCGCGAGGGCCGCACGAATGGCGAGGCTGCCGGAATGGTTATAGGTGCCGTCCCCAAGGTTTTGAAATACATGTTTGGTGGTGCTGAACGGCGCTTCGCCGATCCAGTTCGCCCCCTCGCCGCCCATCTGGGTAACGCCAAGGGTGTTGCGATCCATCCACTGCACCATAAAGTGGCAGCCGATGCCCGCATAGGCGCGTGAATCATCGGGCAATTTGGTCGAGATATTATGCGGGCAGCCCGAGCAGAAATACGGGATGCGCTGGGCGATCGGGGCAGAATTATCGGCCAGTGAGGCGGATTCAAGCGCTTTTTGCGCGGCCTTCAGATTTTCGTTGCACGCACCTTCCTCCTCCAGTGTTTCCGCCAGTCTCTTGGCGATGAGAATCGGGTTCAGCGCGCCTTTCACCGTAAACAGCAGCTCGCCGTTTTCCTTTTTCCAGCCGATCACCCGGCGGCCATGGCGCTCGTTGAAAATCGCCTCTTTTATCTGCACTTCCAGCAGCTTGCGCTTTTCTTCCACCACAATGATCAGCTCCAGCCCCTCGGCCCACTCGGCGAAAGACTGCGTATCCAGCGGCCATACCATGGCGACCTTATAGGTGGTGATGCCCAGCGCCTCGGCCTGGGCCTCGTCAATGCCAAGGGTTTCCAGCGCATGGGCGGTATCGAGCCAGCTTTTACCGGCGGAAACGATGCCGATACGCGCGCCTGCCTTGCCATGCATGCGTTTATCAAGCTTGTTGGCGCGCCCAAAAGCCTCGGCGGCGAAGCGTTTATAGTCATGCACCCGGGCTTCCTGCTCGGCGCGGTCATCGATCAGGCGAATATTCAGCCCGCCCTCGGGCATCTCGAAATCCGACGGGGTGACGATGTTGAGCCGCTGCGGGTCTCCATCCACCACCTGGGTGACCTCGATTGTATCCTTCAGCGCTTTCAGCCCCACCCATGCGCCACAGTAGCGGCTGAGCGCATAGCCATAAATGCCGTAATCGAGCATCTCCTGCACGCCCGCAGGCGAGAGGATCGGCATCAGCGCATCAACAAAGGCGAATTCGGACTGGTGCAGGGTGGTGGAGGATTCCGCCGTGTGGTCATCACCCATCACCGCGACCACCCCGCCAAGCGCGGCAGTGCCGGCAAAATTGGCGTGGCGAAACACATCGCCGGTGCGGTCCACCCCCGGCCCTTTGCCATACCAAAGCCCGAAAACCCCGTCGAATTTGCCATCCCCGCGCAGCCCGGCGGTTTGTGTGCCCCAATGCGCGGTGGCGGCGAGGTCCTCGTTCAGCCCCGGCTCAAATCTGATATCTGCCGCCGAAAGCTCTTTTTCAGCCCGCTGCATTTGCAGATCAACCGCACCGACAGGCGAGCCGCGATAGCCGCTCACATAACCCGCCGTGTTAAAACCCGCTTCCTTATCCCGTTGTTTTTGCATCAGCATCAGGCGCACCAATGCCTGGGTTCCGTTTAGCAGCACGGTCTTTTTGGAAAGATCGAGCCGGTCACGCAGCGAGACGGGTTGCAGTTCCATGATATGTTCCTCCACCGCCATTATTGGTCAGAAACTTTGACCCTTCAAGGAAAATCATTGAGGGGAGCGGGTGGAAGTGAACATTTGTTCATATCTTGCGCCAACAACCCGCTGTTTGCATATTATTATAAAGATCGCCCAATGGCTGGCGCAATATTGCGCGCACCACCAAAGGTGGATAAGAGTTGCGCGGCGGGGGGCATCAGCTATAGACTGCCGCGAAAGCAATGGCAGGGTGGCAGATGGATTGGGACAAGGTCAGGATTTTTCACGCAGTGGCCGATGCGGGCAGCCTCACCCATGCGGGCGAAGTGCTGCACCTGAGCCAATCCGCCGTCAGCCGGCAGATACGCGGGCTGGAGGAGAGCCTTAATGTGATTCTGTTTCACCGCCACGCGCGCGGGCTGATACTGACCGAGCAGGGCGAATTGCTGTTTGAAGCCGCCAAGATGATGCGCAAGCAGCTCGATGCAGCCACCGCGCAAATCAAGGATTCCGAGGATGAGGTTTTTGGCGAGCTGCGGGTGACCACCACCACCGGCTTTGGCTCGCTCTGGCTGGCCCCCCGGCTGGCGCATTTGTATGAGAAATACCCCAACCTGCGTATCAACCTGATGCTGGAAGAACGGGTGCTCGACCTGCCGATGCGCGAGGCCGATGTGGCGATTCGCATGAAAGAGCCTTCGCAGGCCGATCTCGTGCGGCGGCGGCTGATGGATGTGAATATGAAATTCTATGCCAGTCAGGATTATCTGGCCGCACACGGCACCCCGCAAAGCGTGGCTGACATGAAGCAGCACCGGCTGATCTCGCAAGCGCCCAGCGCGCCGCAGGTCAGTGCCGGGGCGGCATGGGTGGCACCGTTTATCGAGGAAAACGCAACCTCGCTTCTGACGGTCAACAATTATTACGGCATCCTGCAAGCGGTGCGCAATTCGCTTGGCATCGGCGCCTTGCCCGACTACCTGACGGTGGATTTCCCGGAGCTGGTCAACGTGCTGCCCGAATCAGGTTCGGTGCCGGTGCCGGTCTATCTGGCTTACCCTGGAGAGCTGCGCCAATCCAAACGGGTGGAGGTTTTCAGGGATTTTGTGGTCAACGAGGTAATCGCCTATAGAAAACAAATACGCAAAACCGGCTGATTTTTTACTTGTTATCAACACTTTTGCTATAGCTATGCAGTGAGGTGGTAGCAGTTATGCGCCGCAGTTGGTCATATTCTTCTTGATTGCTGCTTTTGCTATACCTATATCACCTCTCGAAGCAGGCGAGTTCGTCTCGCCGCGTTTCATACCTCCCTGTTGGACTTGGGCCGAGCTTAGCTCGGCCTTTTTTTTGCCCTTGTGCATGGTTCATGCTTTTCCCGGTTCACTTTTTCAGAGCGCTGCATGGCTTGTTCCAGCAATGGAATAATCGCCGGGTCCAGGCTTTGCGCCGCATTGAAGCACACAAACCCACTGGCGGCCTGTGTGATCAGTTTGCGCAAAGCGGCCATTACTTGCGCAACCAGCGTGCCTTGCGGTCAATATCCTGAATTTGCATCTGTATTGCCCTTTAGACCCATACAGTTTGCCTAAATTGTATGGTTTTGTATCTGGCAAAGTAATATCTCCCGGCCTTATAGCTGAAAAAAGGAGCGGTGGATGCGGGGGCGCGGCGAAAAAGCCCTGACGTTGCATCAAACGGCAGCCGGCGGCATTTTTGAAGCAAGCTTAAAAAATGGGAAACGCGACGCCTTGGCCGAGGCTTCGCCTCGGTGGGCCAGGCCGTGATTTTGTGCAAAACCTACCGATTGATGCCAAGCAGCAGGTCCAGAAGGGTGCGGTTGCGGCGCGGCTCTTGCACCGGGGCGTTCGCTTCGGCAACAGGGCCTGGCTCTGGCGGGATGATCATGGGCAAGGGGCGCGGGGTGCGGCCCGCATGCACGCGGGCCATGGTCTCTTTCCAGATTTGCGCGGGCAGGCCGCCACCGGTAACCCCGACCAGCGGGGTGTTGTCATCATTGCCCATCCAGACACCGGCCACGAAATCAGCCGTAAAGCCAAGGAACCACGCATCCTTTGCCCCCTGGGTGGTGCCGGTTTTGCCAGCCACTTGCCAGCCGTCAATCCGGGCGCGCCGCCCGGAGCCGGTTTCAACCACCTGATTGAGCATATAGATCAGATAGCCATCCGCCAGCTCGCTCAGCACCCTGCGGCCATTGCCCGGGCGGCTGATGTTGAATGGCCTTGTGCCGTCAAGCAGGGTCATGTCCAGCATGCCATATGGTTTGCTCAGCCGGCCGCCATTCAAAAACCCGGCATAAGCGCCGGTCATCTCCAGCAAGGTGGTATCGGAAACCCCAAGCGCCAGCGCCGGGCCGGTGGCTATTTCAGAGGTAATGCCAAAATCCATCGCCATCGCCCGCACCCGCTCGCGGCCCACCGCCTCGGAAACCCGCACCGCAATGGTGTTGATCGAGCGGGCCAGCGCCTCGGTCAGGGTCATTTCGCCCATGAAATCGCGGTTATAATTCTTCGGGCTCCACGGGCCGGAGCCGGGGATGTCGATGGTCAGGGGCGCATCCTCCACTATGGCATTCGGGTTCCAGCCCGCCTCCAGCGCCGCGGCATAAACAAAGGGTTTGAACGAGGAGCCGGTTTGCCGCAAAGCCTGGGTGGCGCGGTTGAAATAATCGCCCTCGATATTGCGCCCGCCAACCACCGCACGCACCGCGCCGTCAGACGACATCACCACAATCGCGGCCTGCGCGGCGGAGCCTTCGGAAACCTTGGTGGCAAAGACATTGGCCAGTGCCGCCTCGGCAGCGCGCTGGATGTCCGGGTCAAAAGTGGTGAGAATCTCCACATCTTCCGCCGTGTCGCGGGTGAAGGCCTGCAGCACCTCGTCACCATCCATTGACATCACCCAATCAGCAAAATCGCCGCCGATCAGCACTTGGGCGCTGCTGGAAAGCGTTGCCGGCGCGGCGCGGGCGATATCGGCTTCGATGCGGGTCAGATAGCCCTGATCCTGCATCAGCCCGATCACCACCGAGGCGCGGTCCTGCGCGCGCTGCAAATTACGGGTGGGGGCATAATAGCTCGGCGCGGTGAGCAGCCCGGCCAGCATGGCGCTCTCGGAGGGGGTGAGATCGCGCGCGGATTTGGCGAAATAGCGCTGGGCGGCGGCCTCAAAACCATAAGCCCCGGCACCGAGATAGGCGCGGTTCAGGTAGATGCTCAAAATATCGTCTTTGGAGTATTTCAGCTCCAGCGCAAAAGCAAAGGGCATTTCCTGCAGTTTGCGCCAAAGGGTCTGGCGGCGGCATTCGCGCTCGGTTTTGTCGGTTTCGCCAAGGCATAAAAGCTTGGCGACCTGCTGGGTGATGGTCGAGCCGCCATTGCCCGAAAGCGGGCCGCGCCCCTCGCTCAGGTTGATGCGCACCGCGCTGGCAATGCCGCGCGGGCTGATGCCGAAATGACTGTAAAACCGTTTGTCTTCGGTCGCCACCACCGCGTTGCGCAAAAACGGCGAGACCGTCTGGGCGCGCAGGGAGCCGTCAAACTGCTCGCCACGCCATGCAAAAATATTGCCGTTGCGGTCCAGCAGGCGCACCGAGCCGCGCGCGCGGCCATCGAGCTGGTCCTCCATCGGCGGCAGTTGCAGGTAGTAATAGCCGGTCCAGAGCATGAGCACGAGGCTGCCCACAACCGCGCCGCGCCAAGTGAACCACCAGACGGTTTTGAAAAACA
>WFQA01000172.1 GCA_015487255.1 Paracoccaceae bacterium
CGGCTACAGAGTGCGGTTGTAGCTCAGTTGGTTAGAGTGCCGGCCTGTCACGCCGGAGGCCGCGGGTTCGAGTCCCGTCAACCGCGCCATTTATATCTTACGGCAAGTTCGATTCGCTCACGCCTCTGATGGGGCGGCAAACGCTTGCCGGCGTGCGCTCGCGCGTTGGGTGCGTAGCCCCAAAGAAGGCGTTTGCCGTTTTTGAAGAGCGACGGGGCGGTTTTATCAAAGCAAAATTTGGCGCGGTGTGGCTTGATGCGTGAGGTTTTGTTGCCTAGAGCGTTTTGCGTTTTATCTGAACCACCTGTCGGTTTTACCATTGAGGCAGTGATTGTGAAACAATCGCGTTCAGTGGTAAAACCGTTTCAAATCAAACGCAAAACGCCTTAGGGTTTCTTTCAGCCATCGGGAGCATTTCGTGCAGGCGGATTTCATTATCATTGGCTCTGGCTCTGCCGGGGCGGCGCTGGCCTATCGGCTTTCTGAATCAGGCCGGTATTCGGTGCTGGTGCTGGAGGCGGGTGGTAGCGACATTGGCCCGTTTATCCAGATGCCCGCCGCGCTTTCTTATCCGATGAACATGGCGCGCTATGACTGGGGGTTCAAAACCCGGCCCGAGCCGCATCTTGGCGGCCGCCGCCTTGCGACCCCGCGCGGCAAGGTGATTGGCGGCTCTTCCAGCATCAACGGCATGGTTTTTGTGCGCGGGCATGCGCAGGATTATAACCACTGGGCCGCGTGTGGCGCGACGGGTTGGGATTATGCGGGTGTGCTGCCCTATTTCAAACGCATGGAGCATTGGTATGGCGGGCGCTCGAAATGGCGCGGTGATCGTGGCCCGCTGCATGTGACCCGCGGCCCGATGCGCAACCCCCTGCACAAGGCGTTCATAGCGGCGGGGCAGCAGATGGGCCAGCCCTATACCGGGGATTATAACGGCGCGCAGCAGGAGGGCTTTGGCCCGATGGAGATGACCATCTGGAAGGGGCGGCGCTGGTCCACCGCCAATGCCTATCTGAAGCCCGCATTGAAGCGGCAAAATTGCGGGCTGATCCGCTGCTTTGCCCGCAAGGTGGTGATTGAAGAAGGCCGCGCGGTGGGGGTGGAGATTGCGCGCGGCGGCAAGCTGGAGGTGGTGCGGGCCAATCGCGAGGTGATTATTTCGGCCAGCTCGATCAACACCCCCAAAATCCTGATGCTTTCCGGCATTGGCCCGGCCGCGCATCTTGGTGAGCATGGTATCGGGGTGGTGGCCAATCGCCCCGGTGTCGGGCAAAACCTGCAAGACCATCTGGAGCTTTACATCCAGCAGGCCAGCTTGCAACCGATCACGCTTTATAAGCATTGGAACCTGTTTTCCAAGGCCGTCATTGGCGCTAAGTGGCTGTTTGCCAAGCGCGGGCTTGGCACGTCCAACCAGTTTGAAAGCACGGCGTTTTTGCGCTCGCCGGGGGCGGATTACCCGGATATCCAGTATCATTTCATCCCCATCGCGGTGCGTTACGATGGCAAGGTGGCCGCCGAGGGCCACGGCTTTCAGGCCCATGTCGGCCCGATGCGCTCGGAATCGCGCGGGGCGGTCACGCTGGCCAGCAGCGATCCGGATATGCCGCCGGAAATCCGTTTCAATTACATGAGCAAAGCGCAGGATTGGCAGGATTTCCGCCACTGTATCCGGCTGACCCGCGAGATTTTCACACAAGATGCCTTCAAGCCTTTTGCGGGCCGGGAGATCCAGCCCGGCGCGGCGCTGCAAAGTGATGACGAACTGGATGAATTCATCCGCCAACACGCCGAGAGCGCCTTTCACCCCTGCGGCACGGCGCGCATGGGGGCAGCGGATGACATGAACGCAGTGGTGGACCCCGGATGCCGGGTGATCGGGGTGGAGCGGTTGCGGGTGGCCGATAGCTCGATCTTTCCGCGCATCACCAATGGCAACCTCAATGCGCCCAGCATTATGGTGGGGGAAAAGGCGGCGGATCTGGTATTGTCGGAAATATAAAGCGGGGTGCCGCTCTATCTGGCCCCGAGCTTTTTCAAAATGATCGTCATCAGGCAAAATCTGGTCAGGCCCGATTGAAACAGATTGGCGCCAACAAAGAGCAGCATCCATGTCCAGCCGAATTGGCTCAGGTCAAACTGGCCGTTGATATGGCCAAGCGCAAGACTGACAAGAATAAAAGCCCCGGCGATGGTCATGGTCAGGCGTTGTGCGGTCATGGTTACGTCTCCCGTTATATATTTATGCTTGCAACATAACGAATATGTGCATTCATGCCATGCGCTCATTCAGCGCAGATGTTTCGCAGGGTTTCAAAATCGGAAAACGCAAAATTCGGCAGGGTGGTTGCTGGCAGGGGCAGGCCGATACCGCTGGCCTCGGATAAAGGGCGCAGGCTGGCTGGCGAGGCCCCGATGCTTTGCAAATGCGCCCGCGCCAGAATGAAATCCGCGCCATCCGGGCGCAGCTCGATTTCAGGCAGGGGCTGGCCGAAGGTGCCGGTGATCAGGTAGCGCAGCGCCCCCAAAGGCCCCAAAGCCCGGATCAGCGCCGCTTTGGGGCGGCCATTTTCACCACTTGCCCAGGCCAGGGCCACCAGTGCCGCCAGTTCATCGGGTGATTTTGTGTTTTCCAGCACCTGCCGCGAAAGCACCACCGCCGGGGCAGGCAGGGCGCGGGTGCTTTGTGGCATGCCGTCAAAGACCAGAATTTCGGGGGTTATTTCCGGGAACAGTTTTTTGCCAAAATCCGCCAAGGCCCGCTGCCCGAGCCAGCCTTTGCACTCCGGGCCAAACTGTGCGCGCAGATCATCCTGCATTTCGGCTGATACCGCAGCCATGCGCGAGGGCGGGGTCAGGGTGGCGGCCAGATTATAAATCAGCGGCGGGGTTTGGCTCAAACCGGCCAGCAATACCGCCAGCACCGCCCCGCGCCACAGCCAGCGCCGCCTTGCGGGGGGCTTGGCCGAGGGAGAAAGGGCGGCGGTCACCGCGCTGATCGCCCGGTTCATCTCCGGGTCGTCGATTTCCAGAATCTCGTGTTCGTCGGGGTCGGCTGAATAGATCACCGCCGCGCCGCGCGTGCCGATACGGCGGGTGGCAAGCAGCGACCAATGGGTCAGCGGCACATCTCTAAGCGAGGTCAGTTGTAAACTGGCATCGCCAAAAGAGACGATCACCTCGCGCGCCTCCTGTCGCCCCGGCTCAAACCAGTAGCCGACCGCTTCCAGCCGGATGAACTTGTCTATCGCAGTCATGAAAACCCTTTATTCCGGCAATGTATAGCTCTGGTCAAGCAACCGCTGGCGCAGCTCCAGTTTGGAAACCTTTCCGGTGGCGGTGTGGGGCAGGTCATCCACAAAGATAATATCATCCGGGAGTTGCCATTTTGCGAAGCGTTTTTCAAGTAAGGATATGACCTCGCTTCGCTTTGGCCGGTTATCCGGTGCGGGCACGATCACCAGCACCGGGCGCTCGCTCCATTTTTCATGCGGCACGGCCACGGCTGCCGCCTCGGCCACACCGGGGTGGGCCATGGCGCAGTTTTCCAGCTCGATCGAGGATATCCACTCACCGCCGGATTTGATCACATCCTTGAGGCGGTCGGTGATGCGCACATAGCCGTTTTCATCCATCACTGCCACATCGCCGGTATCAAACCAGCCATCGCTATCCACTGCGTCTTCTTTCGCTTTCAGGTAGTGCTGCACCACTGCCGCGCCCCGGGTCAGCAGGCGGCCCTGGCTTACCCCGTCCCATGGCAGGTCTTCGCCCCAATCATTGACGATCTTCAAATCCACCGAATAGGGCGGGTGGCCAACGGTTTCCTGCACGCTCAGCCGCTCGGCATCGGGCAGGGCGTTGACCTCGGGTTTGAACGAGCAGATGGTGCCAAGGGGAGACATTTCGGTCATGCCCCAGGCGTGCAGCACCTGAACGCCATATTTGTTCTGGAAGGTTTCTATCACCGCGCGCGGGCAGCTTGCCCCACCGATCAGCACCCGCTTCAGGCTGGAAAACTGCAGGTTTTCGGCTTCGAGATATTGCAACATGCCCAGCCAGATGGTGGGCACGGCAGCGGTGAAGGTCACGCCCATTTCCAGCATTTCATAAAGCCCCGGCGCGCTCATATCCCGCCCCGGCATCACCATCGCCGCCCCGGCCATGGGTGCGTTATAGGCGATCGACCAGCCATTGGCATGAAACAGCGGCACCACCGGCATGACGCTGTCATTGGAAGAAATATTGATCATATCCGGCGCGGCGGCGGCCAGCGCGTGCAGCACATTGGAGCGGTGGGAATAGACCACCCCCTTGGGCTTGCCGGTGGTGCCGGAGGTGTAGCAGATGCCGCAGGGGTCGTTTTCATCCCCCTCCATCCATGGCTCATCCGTGGGCTGGCCCTTTACCAGCTCTTGATAGCAGAGCAGATCAAGCGGGCTTTCGGGCATGTTGGCGCGGTCGGTGAGCACGATGATTTTTTCAATTTTAGGTATCTTGTCGATAATGGCTTCGAAGATCGGCAGCAGGTCGGGGTCCACCATGATGAAGCGGTCTTCGGCGTGGTTGATGATATAGATCAGCTGCTCGGCAAACAGGCGCGGGTTAAGCGTGTGGTTGACGGCCCCCGCGCCGGGCACCCCATACCAGACCGAAAGATGGCGCACCGTGTTCCAGGCCATGACCCCGATCACATCACCTTTTTTAATGCCCAGCCCCCTGAGCGCAGCGGCCAGTTGCTTGGCCTCGCGCTGCACGCCCAGCCAGTTGTTTTGCACAACTCCCCCTTCAACGCTGCGCCCGAGCACCGGGCGCTTGGGGTGGAACCGCGCGGCATGGTCGATAATTGTGCTGACCCTTAATGAATAATTTTGCATCATTGTGCTTATCTCCCTAAATCTTTTGGGTTGATCATTGCCCATTCTGGCAAGATTGAAAAGGGGGCGCTATGATGAAAGAATCAAATTCCGGAGGTGCGGGAGGCCATGAGCCAATATTCTGAACATGAAACCGAGATGACCGAGGCGGTGTCGCGGATGGTTGGCGGCAACAAAACCCTCAATTATTTCACCCATCTTCACGAGGAAATCGGTTTTATCTATTTTTCTGCTCCGGCGGTGGCCAATATCCGCACCACCGCAAGCCTGAACCTGGCAGTGGCCGAAACCCTTGGCGTGAAATTTGGCTACCAGGATCTGGGGGCGGTATATAAGCGCCAGAGCAGTATTGTTGCCGGTCCCAAGGGGGTTGGCCCGGGGGTGTTTGCTGAAATGCTGGATGATCCGGATGTTGTGAAACTCACCTTTCTGCGCGACCCGGTCGAGCGGTTTGCCGCGCTTTATCGCCGTGTGTTTTCGATCAACACGATGCGGGCCAGGCCACGGGTGCAACTGTTTGGCCATCTGGGCATTCCGGTGGAGGAAAACCTCTCCATGCTTGATCTGGCCGAATTGCTTTGCGAGGAAGAAGAGCTGAAATTGCAATTGCCACATCTGCGCAGCCAGCGCCAGATGGCCGCGTTTGATCTGGTCGATTACAGCTTTATCGGTCGGCACGAGACATGGGAGGATGATTTTTCCCGCATATCTCAAGAGATTTTTGGCCGCGATGTGGCGCAGTTTGACCCGATAAAGGTATTTAACCAGGACCCGGAAGGGGTGGAGCTGCAAGGCAATGTCGATGCCGAAACCCGCGCCGCGCTGGAGGAGGCCTACCGCGAGGATTATGAGATGCTGGAAGAGGTGGACGAGCTGTTCCCTGGAGGGTTTGCCGGGCAATCCGGCTGAAACGGCACCGGTGGCATTTTTGAAGCAAGCTTAAAAAATGGGAATCGCGACGCCGTGGCCGGGCTTCGCCCGGAAAAAAGGGCGCAAAATGGAAAGATGCGCCCTGATGGTTTTTGTGGAGCTGGTCAGGCGGCCTTGCTTGCGGCGCGCTGGTAAAACCCCTCGCCCTTTGCCGCCATATCCCGCAGCATGTCGGGCGCGGTGAAGCGCGGGCCGTAAGCCTCGGTGAGGTGGTCACAAATGGCCACCGCCTGCTCGGCGCCAAGGATATCGAGCCAGCTGAACGGCCCGCCAGACCACGGCATGAAGCCCCAGCCCAGAATCGCGCCCACGTCACCCTCGCGGATATCCTCCAGCACGCCTCGCTCATAAGCGCGCACCGCCTCAAGGGTTTGCACCATGGCCAGGCGGTGTTTTACCTCGGTGAAATCGGGCTGCTCGGCTTTGACCGGCCAGTTTTCCGCCAGGCCTTTCCAGAACCCGATGCGCTTGCCCTTCTCGTCATACGCGTAAAACCCGGCCTTGGCTTTGCGGCCCAAACGGCCCTCGTCAAA
Source organism: Paracoccaceae bacterium (assembly GCA_015487255.1). Classification (GTDB taxonomy): domain Bacteria; phylum Pseudomonadota; class Alphaproteobacteria; order Rhodobacterales; family Rhodobacteraceae; genus UBA3077. The sequence goes on from WFQA01000172.1 coordinate 6,344, forward strand.
CAGCTTGAACAGCACCTCGTCGGCGCTGTCATCATAGCTTTCACCCATCGCCGCCTTGGTGGCTTTGGCGATTTTCACTCCGAGGTCGATCGAGGTTTCGTCATTGAGCTGCAACGGCCCAAGCGGGAAGCCAAGCTGCTTGGCGGCGTTTTCGATCAGGGCGGGGGCAACCCCCTCCTTCACCATCCGCAACCCCTCGTTTATATAGGGGATGATGCAGCGGTTGGCATAGAAAAAGCGCGCATCATTGACCACAATCGGGGTTTTGCGGATCTGGCGCACATAATCCAGCGCTTTGGCCACGGCGCGCTCACCGGTTGCCTTGCCTTTGATGATCTCCACCAGCAGCATTTTCTCCACCGGGCTGAAAAAGTGGATGCCGATGAATTGCCCGGGCCGCTGGCTTGCCTTGGCCAATTCGGTGATCGGCAGGGTCGAGGTGTTGGTGGCAAAGATGCAATCTTCCCCCACCACGGCCTCGACCTTTTTGGTGACCTCACCCTTGATTCCCACATCCTCGAATACCGCCTCGATGATCAGGTCAGCCCCCTTCAGGGCCTCATAATCGGTTGTGGCGGTGATCAGGCCAAGCACGGCCTCTTTCTTTTCTGGCGTGGTTTTGCGGCGCTTGATGCCTTTGTCCAGGTAGCCCTCGACATAGGCCTTGCCCTTGTCGGCAGCCTCTTGCTCGCGATCGATCAGCACGACCTCGATGCCGGCCATGGCCGATACAATCGCAATCCCCGCGCCCATCATGCCCGCGCCCAAAATGCCAACCTTCTTGACGCTCTGATCCTCAATGCCCTTGGGCCGCACCGCGCCTTTTTCCAGCGCGCCCTTGTTAACGAAAAGCGAGCGGATCATCGCAGCGGAAGAGGGGTTGAGCATAACAGAGGTGAACCAGCGCGCCTCGATGCGGATGGCGGTGTCAAAATCCACCAATGCGCCTTCATAGATAGCGCTCAGCATGGCTTTTGGCGCCGGATAGGCCCCCTGGGTTTTGCCATGCACCATGGCCACCGCCCCAACGAAGGTCATGTAACCCGCCGGGTGATAAGGCGCGCCACCGGGCATTTTATAGCCCTTTTTATCCCATGGTTTGATGATCTCGTCATGGGAGGCATTCAGCACCCAATCCTTGGCGCGCGCGAGCAATTCATCAGCAGGCACCACCTCGTCGATCATCCCGGCGGATTTTGCCTTGGCGGGCGGCATCATTTTGCCTTCCAGCAATGAAGGCGCGGCCATCATCGGGCCAACCATGCGCACCATGCGCGTGGTGCCCCCCGAGCCGGGGAAGATGCCCACAAGGATTTCCGGCAGTCCGATCTTGGCTTTCGGGTTATCCGCCACAAAGCGGCGGTGGCAGGCAAGCGCGATCTCGGTGCCGATACCAGCCGAGGTGCCGGGGCTGGCCCAGGCAATGGGCTTGCCGCCTTTATTGGTTTTGGCTTCCATCCCGGCGCGCTCGATCTTGCGCAGAATCTGGTGAATCGCCATCACCCCGTCAAAAATGCCCTTGGCCGGGTCATCGCCCGCATCCTCGCGCATTTTGGCCAGCACCTTCAGGTCCATCCC
>WFQA01000173.1 GCA_015487255.1 Paracoccaceae bacterium
ATCACAGTCTCACCGCCCAGTTTATCGCCGTGAAACAGCGCTGCCGCCAGTGCCACTGCGCCGCCCGGCTCAATCACGATTTTCAGGTGACTGTAAGCCAGTGCCATGGCCCGCAGCGCCTCATCCTCATTCACCACAATCCCCGCACCACAATGGGCCTGCATGATCGGAAAGGTAATTTCCCCAACCTTGTGCGTGATGATCGCATCGCAGATCGACCCATCCCGCCGGGTGTTTTCCTCTCGCATACCGCTGGTCAGCGAGCGGCTGGCATCGTCAAACCCCTCCGGCTCAATCGGGCGCACCCGCCAGCACGGTCGCGCTTTTGACAGCGCCAGCGCCACGCCTGAAGTCAGCCCGCCACCGCCGCAGGGCACCAGCACCTCGGCGGCTTCAGCCGTGCATTGCGCGGCCAGTTCCAGCCCGACACTGGCTTGCCCGGCAATCACCAGCGGGTCGTCAAACGGTTTTATCAGCGTCATCCCGCGCTCATTACTCAGACGCGCGCCTATTTCACCCCGATCCTCATGCGCCCGATCATAAAGCACCACCTCGGCCCCGAGCGCTTTGGTGTTTTCAATTTTCATATCAGGCGCATCGGCGGGCATGACGATAACCGCCGCAACGCCGTGCATTTGCGCCGCCAGCGCCACCCCTTGCGCATGGTTGCCCGAGGAATAGGCGATAACCCCGCGCTTGCGAATGGCCTCATCCATGTTTGAGAGCGCCGCATAAGCGCCACGAAACTTGAAGCTGCCCGTGTGTTGCAGGCACTCGGCTTTCACCAGCAACTTACGCCCGGCGATCTCGTCCAGAAACGGTGAGGCCAGCAACGGTGTGCGGCGCACCACCGGCTCTATCCGCTGATACGCGGCTTGAATCATCGCAAGATCACTCATGCCAGCGCCAGCAGTTTTCGTATGGTTTCCAGCGATTCCGGCTCGTCCAGTAGGGGGATATGGCCGCGATTTGGCACCTCGGCATAGAGCATATCGGGGTGGCGGGCCTGCATCTCTGCGGCTATCTCGCGGCTCAGCAGGTTTGAGTTCTCTCCGCGCAGCAGCGCCAGCGGCACATCCTCCATCAGGTCAAACAACCCCCACAGATCGGGCGGCGGGGCCTGGGCCTGCTCGTGCAGCGCCTTGCCAATGGCCGGGTCATAATTCAGCTCCACCCGGTTTTCAGATACCTTAAACCAGCGCCGCGCCAGCTCTTCCCATTTGGCCGCGCTCAAATCCGGAAAATCCGCGCCCATATCGGCCATCATCCCCTGCACCAGCTCGTCAATATTGCGTGCGGGCGGGGGCTTGCCTATGTAATCCTTGATCTTGTCGATGCCGTTTTGCGCCAGCTCCGGCCCGATATCATTGAGCAGCACCCCGGAAAGCCGCTCGGGGGCGGTGGCGGCGAGGATCATTGCGTTGAAACCACCGCGCGAACTGCCGATGATCGTTGCCTTTTCCAGACCGAGAAAATCCATGAACTCCAGCACATCGCGCGCCTCTTGCACGATGTTATAACTGCGGTAATCGGCCGCCCAGCCGGATTTGCCGCGCCCGCGCTGGGTTAGCCTGATCACTTGCGCCTCACCGCGCATCGCTGTCGCCAGCTCGCTGAAATCGTGCAGATCACGGGTCAGCCCCGGCAGGCATAATAGCGGTTTGCCTTCGCCCTCGATCCGGTAATCGAGGGTCAGGCTGTCATGGGTTTCAAAGGGTTTCATAGCTGTGCCGCCAGTTTGGGAATATTCGCAAGATCCGGCATAATGTGTTGCGGCTGGCCCGGCAAGCGGTCCATCGGCTCGTTGCTTCGGTTGGCCCACACGGTTTGAAAACCGTGACGGGCGGCAAAGCTGGCATCCCAGCCGTTGGAGGAGACAAATAAAACCTGCGCGGGCGTGGTGCCGAAATGCTGGTCAACAAGCGCATAAACCGATGCATGGGGCTTGAAAACCCCAAGGCTTTCCACGCTCAACACCGCATCCAGCATATCACCAACCCCTGCCGATTTTACCGCCCCCGCAAGCATATCCGGCGAACCGTTTGACAGGATGCCGGTATTCAGCCCGCTCTGCTTCAAGTCTGTCAACATGGCGGGCACCTCGGGAAAGGCGCTCAACTGCCAATAAAGCGCCAGAAGTCGTGCGCGCAGCTCGTCATTGGCCAGCCCGGCGGCTTCCAATGCATAATCCAGCCCGTCTTGGGTGACCTGCCAGAAATCGCAATGGGTGTTGGAGACCGCCCGCAGCCAGGTATATTGCAACTGTTTGGCGCGCCAGTCAGCGGCGATTTGTGGCCATTTCTGCGCAAATTCCTCACGCCCCGGCTCACCGGCGGCAATGCGCGCGGCGGCGGCCACGTCAAACAAAGTGCCGTATGCGTCGAATATAACGGTGGTTACCGGCATGGCTCTTTCTCCTTTATTCCGTAGAGCGGGGTTCACCCCGCCCCCCGGCTACAACCAATAAGGCCCAACACCCCTGTGTAATCTGAGGGGGTATATAAATATAAACCGCAAAATATTGCCGGTCGGTAGGGTGCGTGGTCCCCACGCACCGCTCTTTGCTACAGGTTTTCGGCCTGTGGCATGCCGATCAGGTGATAACCGCTATCAACAAAAATCGTTTCGCCGGTGGTGTGGGCGCCGTAGTCAGACATAAGATACATTGCTGTGCCGCCCACCGCCTCCAGCGTGGCATTGCTGCGCAGCGGGGCGTTTTCGCCGGTGTGGCGATACACTTTGCGCGCCCCGCCAATGGCTGCGCCGGCAAGGGTTTTCATCGGGCCGGGGCTGACCGCGTTAACCCGGATACCATCCGGCCCCAGATCATTGGCCAGATAGCGCACCGTGCTTTCCAGCGCCGCCTTGGCCACCCCCATCACGTTATAATTCGGGATCACGCGCTGCGAGCCAAAATAGGTCAGCGTCGTGATCGAGCCGCCGTTTTTCATCAGCTTGGCCGCGCGGCGTGATACATCGATCAGGCTGAAGCAGGAAATATCCATCGAATTGAGGAAATTGGCCCGGCTGGTGCTGATAAACCGCCCGTTCAGCTCTTCTTTGTCGGAATAGGCAATGGCATGGACCAGAAAATCCATCTCGCCCCATTTTTCCTTGATGGCAGCAAATATCGCATCCAGCGATTCCCCGCTTTGCACATCGGCATCGAGCACAAGCTCTGAGCCAAGGCTCTCGGCCAGGGGCTTGACCCGTTTGCCAAAGGCCTCGCCCTGATAGGTGAAGGCCAGTTCGGCCCCCTCGGCGGCCAGTGTCTGCGCAATGCCCCAGGCGATCGAGCGGTTATTGGCCACCCCCATTATCAGCCCGCGTTTGCCCTTCATCAGGTCAGCCATTCTAGCTTACTCCACAAATTTACTTAACAGCATCGAGCCGTTGGTGCCGCCAAAGCCGAAACTATTGGTCATCACTGTATCAAGCCCGGCGTTTTCCACAAGCTTTGTGGCGATTTCAGCCGCATCCAGCGCCGGGTCGAGGGTTTCGACATTGATCGAAGGGGCGATGAAATCATCGCGCAGCATCAGCAAACAGAAGATCGCCTCAAGCGCGCCGGTGGCCCCCTGGGAATGGCCGGTCATCGATTTGGTCGAGCTGATCGGCGGGGTGTTGCCCTGGCCAAACACCCGGCGCACGGCTTCCACCTCGCCCACATCGCCCACCGGGGTGGAGGTGCCGTGGGCGTTGATATAACCAACCTTGCGGCCCTTGGGCAGGGTGCTCAATGCCAGCCGCATGGCCCGTTCGCCGCCCTCGCCCGAAGGAGCCACCATATCATGGCCATCCGATGTGGCGGCATAGCCGGTGACTTCGGCATAAATATTGGCACCGCGCGCCAATGCGTGCTCCATCTCCTCAAGCACCAGCATACCGCCGCCACCGGCTATCACAAACCCGTCGCGGTCCGCGTCAAAAGCCCGGCTCGCCTTTTCGGGGGTCTCGTTATATTTGCTGCTCATCGCGCCCATGGCGTCAAACAGACAGGAGAGCGTCCAGTCCAGCTCCTCGCCCCCTCCGGCAAACATCAGATCCTGCTTGCCGAGCATGATCTGCTCTGCCGCCGCGCCAATGCAATGCAGGCTGGTCGAGCAGGCCGAGGTGATCGAATAGTTGATCCCCTTGATTTTATAAGCGGTGGAAAGATTGGCCGACACGGTGGAGGACATGCATTTGGGCACCGCAAACGGCCCGATGCGCTTGGGCGCGCCTTTTTCAAGCACGATCTGGTGAGCGGCAAACATGCTTGATGTCGAAGGCCCGCCCGAGCCGGCCACCAGCCCGGTGCGCGGGTTGGAAATCCGGGCTTCATCCAGCCGGGCATCCTCAATCGCCTGCTGCATGGCGATATAGGCATAGGCCGCGCCGCGCCCCATGAAGCGCAGGGTGCGTTTGTCTATCTGCGCTGCCACGTCGATATCCGGCTCACCGGCGATCTGGCTGCGAAAGCCCAGCCGGGCCATATCTGCATTGGCGGTAATGCCCGAGCGGCCCGCCTTGAGCGAGGCCAGAACCTCATCCACATTATTTCCGATCGGAGAGACGATCCCGATCCCGGTAACAACAACACGACGCATGGTGTTTCCTTTCATCCAAAGCGGACGTTATTCCTGTGAAAGCCCGACTTTCAGGTCTTTCACATCATAGCACAATTCCCCGTCGGCAAACATTTTGCCATTGGCCCGGCCCACTTTGAGGCGGCGGTCAATCACCCGGGTGAAATCTATTTCATAGCGCACCAGCTTGGTTTTGGGGGTGACCATGCCGGTGAACTTGACCTCGCCCGAGCCAAGCGCCATGCCCTTGCCCTGCATGCCGCGCCAGCCAAGGTTAAAGCCGGTGAGCTGCCACATGCCATCAAGCCCCAAACAGCCCGGCATGATCGGGTTGCCAACAAAATGGCAGGGAAAGAACCAAAGATCGGGGTGGATATCCAGCTCGGCCACCACATGGCCCTGCCCGCTGGAGCCGCCATCGGCCGAAATTTCGGTGATCCGGTCCATCATCAGCATGGGCGGCAACGGAAGCTGGGGGTTGCCAAGGCCAAACATCTCGCCGCGCGCGCAGGCGAGCAGGCCTTCATAATCTATGCTGGTGGGGCGGTCATCCATTGGTAAATCTTTCGGTAACATAGTGAAACACAAGCGTTACCTCTACACATACAATCGCCCCGCCCGCTGTGCAATAGGCTGCGGGGGAAAACCACCGCCAGCCAGAGCAAAACCGCAACGGGGGAAACCGCCAGACCAGCCTGCTGTATCAATTTGCCGGATGCAGGATCAGCCGCAAGCCACGTGCACAATCGTGCCATCAGCGGCAACGCCGATATTCAACCGGCTGCGGTCGGCTTCCTTGGTGAAGGCCATACCGGGGCGGATGATGCGGGTATTGCTTGGCAGGGATACGCTGCTCATCGCGCTTTCGGGCTGGTTCAGCAAGCCTTGCAGATCACCTGCGCCACAGGTTCCGCTGATCGCCACGGGAAGTGAAAAACTGGTGGGAGACCCGGTCGGGTCAATCTTGAACTGCCCCATTGGCAGGTTGCATGCCGCAAGAAACGCCATCGAGGACAAAACAATGTATTTCCGCATAAAAAGCTCCATTATTACAGTTACCGCTCAATCCTAGCAGTATTTTGCTAAAATTGTTAGCATGTATTTATGATATCCTTAATGGAATCAGCAAATCTGTCGCAAATGTTACAATTTGCCGGCGCTATCCGGCGGGTTTTTTTGCAGCCGGCGTGGCTGCGGGCATCCCGACAGGCTCCGGCTCACAGAAATTCCAGCAGGGCTTTCAGGGTTTCGTCCGGGGATTCTTCCGGTAAAAAATGCCCGCCCGGCACCGCGTGGCCCTGCACATTATCGGCCACTTCACGCCAGGTGGCGAGCAGATCATAAGCCTGCCCAACAAACCCCTGCGCGCCCCAGAGCACCAATAATGGCATACCGAGCAGCCCGGTATCATGCCGGTCATGGGTAAGGTCGATCCCCGCCGAGGCACGGTAATCCTCGCAGGTGGCATGGATGGTGGCGGGGTCGCAAAAGCAGCGCAGATATTCGGCATGGGCTTCAGGGGTAATCGCATCGCCGGTCTGACCCCATGCGCCAAGCTTGGTTTTGAGGTAAAATGCCGGGTCTGCGCCGATCAGCCTTTCGGGGTATCCCTGTGGCTGGATCAGGAAAAACCAGTGGTAATAAGCACTTGCAAAGCGCATATCGGTGTTTTCATACATATATAGCGTTGGCGCGATATCCAGCACGGCCAGTTTATCAACCCGTGCGGGATGATCCCGCGCCAAACGGTGCGCCACCCGCCCGCCGCGATCATGGCCAGCCACGCTGAAGCGCTCAAAGCCAAGGGCATCCATTACCTCCACCATATCCAGCGCCATGGCGCGTTTGGAATAGCGGCGGTGATCAGCATCGCTTTCAGGCTTGCCGCTATCGCCATAGCCGCGCAGATCGGGGGTGATAACGCTAAAGTGTTCAGCCAAGGCCGGGGCGATCTTGTGCCAGATCACATGGGTTTGCGGGTAGCCATGCAGCAATAACAGCGGCGGGCCGTTGCCAGCCCGCCGCAAAAATATCTCGCTGCCCGAGGTTTGAATGCGCCTGCTCTCAAACCCGGCGAACATCAGCTAAAGGCTCATCCGGTTGTTGATCAGATCCTCCACCACGGAAGGGTCGGCCAGTGTGGAGGTATCACCCAATGTTGCGTAATCATCCTCGGCGATCTTGCGCAGAATGCGGCGCATGATCTTGCCGGAGCGAGTTTTGGGCAGGCCCGGTGCCCATTGGATCAGGTCCGGCTTGGCAATCGGCCCGATCTCTTTTCGCACCCAGTTGGAAAGCTCGGTTTTCAGCGCATCGGTATATTCCTCGCCGCCCATCAGGGTGACATAGGCGTAAATGCCCTGACCCTTTATCGGGTGCGGAAAGCCGACCACCGCGGCTTCGGCCACTTTCGGGTGCGCCACCAGCGCGCTTTCCACCTCGGCCGTGCCCATGCGGTGGCCCGATACATTGATCACATCATCCACCCGGCCGGTGATCCAGTAATAGCCATCCGCATCGCGCTTGCAGCCGTCACCAGAGAAGTAATAGCCTTTGTAATCAGCGAAATAGGCGGTTTTGAAGCGCTCGGGGTCACCAAACACCGTGCGCATCTGGCTTGGCCAGCTTTCCTTCATGCACAATACGCCCTCGGCCTCCATCGTGGTGATCTCGGCACCGGTTTGCGGGTCCAGTATTATCGGCTCGATGCCAAAAAACGGGAAGGTGGCGGAGCCGGGCTTCAGCTCGGTCGCGCCGGGCAGGGGGCTAAGCAGAATGCCCCCGGTCTCGGTCTGCCACCATGTGTCCACGATCGGGCAGTTGCCCTTGCCCACCACGTTGAAATACCACTCCCACGCCTCGGGGTTGATCGGCTCGCCAACCGAGCCAAGGGTGCGCAGGCTGGAAAGGTCCGCGCCATTCACAAAATCATCCCCCTGCCCCATCAGCGCACGAATCGCGGTAGGGGCGGTATAAAAGATATTCACCCCGTGCTTTTCACAAACCTGCCAAAACCGCCCGGCATCGGGGTAGGTCGGCACGCCCTCAAACATCAGCGTGATCGCGCCGTTGGCCAGCGGGCCATAAACGATATAGCTGTGCCCGGTCACCCAGCCGACATCAGCCGTGCACCAGTAAACATCACCATCATGGTAATCAAATACGTATTGATGGGTCATCGAGGCATAAAGCAGATAGCCGCCGGTGCTATGCACCACACCCTTGGGCTTGCCGGTGGAGCCGGAGGTATAAAGGATAAACAGCGGGTCTTCGGCATTCATCGGCTCGGGCGGGCAATCACTGCTTACCTTGGCCATTTCGCTTGCGTAATCAAAATCGCGCCCGGGTTTCAGCCCGGTATCGGCCCCGGTATGGGCCACCACCAGCGTAGTAACATCGCCCGCAATGGCCAGCGCGGCATCAACATTGGCCTTGAGCGGGGTGTTGCGCCCGCCACGCGGGGCCTCATCTGCGGTAACCACCAGCCTGGCGCCGCTATCAGCAATGCGCGAGCCAAGCGCCTCGGGCGAGAAACCGGCAAAGACAATCGAGTGCACCGCCCCGATGCGCGCACAGGCCAGCATCGCATAAGCAGCTTCCGGGATCATCGGCATGTAAAGCACCACGCGGTCGCCCTTGCCCACCCCCAGCGCCTTATAAACATTGGCCAGCTTGCAGACCTTTTCGTAAAGCGCGTTATAGGTGATCTTGCTGTCTACGCCCGGGTCATCACCCTCCCAGATGATCGCGGTTTGCTCCCCCCGGCTGGCCAGATGCCGGTCCACACAGTTGGCGCAGACATTCAGCTCACCATCCTCGAACCACTTGATCGACAGGTTGTCATAATCAAAACTGGCGTTTTTAACCTTGGTGAACGGGGTTATCCAGTCAAGCCGCTCACGCGCCTGCTCGCCCCAAAAAGCCTCCGGGTCAGCTATCGAGGCCGCATACATTTCCTTATACTTGGCGGCGTCGATATGGGCGCGGGCAATGGTTTTATCCGATGGCGGGTAGATATGCGTTTCAGTCATAGCCTTCGTATCCTGTTTTATTCTAGATAGCCAAATACTCTTCCCGAAGCTGCTCATTGTCCAGCACCTCTTGCGCTGAGCCGTCAAAAACCACGGTTCCGGTGTCGAGAATCACCGCGCGGTCAGCCAATTTCAGTGCCGCCACCGCGTTTTGCTCAACGATGATGGTGGTAATGCCCAGCTCCCTGATCTCCTGCAGGGTTTTTTCGATCTCCTGCACAATAACCGGGGCCAGCCCCTCATAAGGTTCATCCAGCAATAAAAGCTTGAGATCCCGCGCCAGGGCCCGGCCGATGGACAGCATCTGCTGCTCACCACCCGAAAGCGTGGTGCCCTCTTGCTTGCGCCGTTCTTTCAGGCGGGGAAACAGCTCGAATATCCGCTCGACCGACCAGCCAACCGGCGGGGCGATCTGCGCCAGCTTCAGGTTTTCCTCCACCGTCAGCCCCTGGATGATCCGCCGGTCCTCGGGCACCAGCCCGATCCCGGCCTGCGCCGCCTCAAAGCTTTCCATCTCGTGGATGGGTTGATGGTCCAGCCAGATCTCGCCTTTTGTCAGGGCCGGGTCCGCCAGGCGGGCGATGCTGCGCAGGGTTGAGGTCTTGCCCGCGCCATTGCGCCCCAATAGCGCCAGTATCTCGCCTTCATGGATATTGAAGCTCACCCCCTGCACGATATAGCTTTCACCATAATAGGCATGGATATCATGCACGGACATATAAACAGGCTTGTTGCTGTTATTACTCATACCTCTGTCTCCCCGAGATAGGCTTCGCGCACCTTGGGGTGGCCTTTGATATCTTCCGGCAGGCCCTCGGCGATGATCGCGCCTTGTGCCAGCACTGAAATGGTGGTGGCCAGTGAGAATACCACATGCATGTCATGCTCGATGATCACTTTGGTGATGCCGCGGGTCTCGCCGATTTGGCTGAGCAGCTCGATGGTGTTGTTGGTATCGGCCCGCGACATGCCCGCGGTTGGCTCATCGAGCAACAGCAGTTTTGGGTCTTGCACCAGGCACATCGCCATTTCGAGGCGGCGTTTGTCTCCGCGTGAAAGCGCGCCGGCATTGAGGGATATTTTTTCTTTCATACCCATATCTTCCAGAATATCCTCGGCCTTTTCCCTGAT
>WFQA01000174.1 GCA_015487255.1 Paracoccaceae bacterium
AGTCACCGGTTTTGTGCGCCTCGCTGTTGGTGAGGGTATCGAGAAAAAAGTTGAGGATTTCGCGGCTGAAGTGGCCAAGACCATGGGTGGTTAAGCTGAACCTTTACGCATTTTAAGCCCGCGCAGCAATGTGCGGGCTTTTTTATGGCTGGAACAGGCTTTGGTGAAGTGCCCTTCAGGGGGGAGCGTGTTTACGCGAGGGGGCGGAACGCCCCCACTTGCCGAGCCGAAGGCGAGGCCACGCCCGGGCGGGAGGCGACTTGTTGCGCAGCAACACGGCAACCGACCGGCGGGAAAACTGTCGTTTGATCTTGGTATGATGATCCGGCCTTGCCCCAAACCTTCGAAATTGCCTTTCCCTCTGCGGGGGTAAACCCCCACTCGGGACAGGCACCTTATCAGCAGAGCTGAACGGCTTTTGCCTCCGGCCGTGGCCTCGCTGCGCTCGGTGGGGCAGATGGCAACTTGCGTTAATTATATTCGAGGCTTTCCATTCCTTCAAACGGTCGGAAACTGTCGGTGCGGGCATTATTCCAGGGCACCCGATAGGATTCAGAGAAGATTTCGACATCGTCGTCAATCAATGCGCCGGGCTTCATTTTCAGGTAAATCCGCGCGCCAGAGATGGTTTCACCGTTTTTCTGCCGGATCATCAGGTGTTTTGGTTGCAGCTCTTCAGGGCTGCTCAGGCCCGCAGCACCGATCATCTCGGCAACGGCTTTCAGGGTGTTGCGATGAAAGCCGGCCACCCGGCGGGATTTGCTCTCCACATCAATTGCGCGTTGGCGCAGTTTGTCTTGTGTGGTTATGCCCACCGGGCAGTGGTTGGTATGGCAAGCTTGTGCCTGCACACAGCCAATGGAAAACATAAAGCCGCGCGCCGAGTTCACCCAATCCGCCCCCAACGCATAAGCCCGGGACAGATCAAACGCCGTTACCAGCTTGCCTGCCGCACCGATTTTGATCTGGTCCCGCAGCCCGGCCCCGACAAGGGTATTGACCACAAAGGTCAGCCCCTCAACCAATGGCATGCCGATGTGGTTGGCAAACTCCAGCGGGGCCGCCCCCGTGCCGCCCTCTTTGCCATCCACCACGATGAAATCGGGCACGATCCCGGTTTCCAGCATGGCCTTCACAATGCACATGAACTCCCGCCTATGGCCAACGCACAGCTTGAAGCCAACCGGCTTGCCACCTGATAAATCACGCAATTCCTGCAAGAAATGCACAAATTCAAGCGGGGTGGTGAATTTGGAATGGGTGGCGGGAGAGTTGCAATCCTTACCCATCGGAATACCGCGCGCCTCGGCGATTTCAGGCGATATTTTACTGGCGGGCAACATGCCGCCATGGCCGGGCTTGGCGCCTTGCGAAAGCTTCACCTCGATCATTTTTACTTGTTGATCTCTGGCCTGAACCTCAAATTTCTCGGGGCTGAAATTGCCCTCTTCATCACGGCAGCCAAAATAACCCGAGCCGATTTCATAAATCAGGTCAGCCCCGCCCTCGCGGTGGTAGCGGCTGATGCCGCCTTCGCCGGTATCATGGGCAAACCCGCCCATTTTGGCCCCTTTATTCAGTGCCAAAATCGCGTTGGCACTCAGCGCGCCAAAGCTCATGGCCGAGATATTGAGGATCGAAGCATCGTAAGGTTGTTTACAGGCTTTGTTGCCGATTTTTATCCGGCAATCCCAGGGGAGATCGCTGCGTGCCAGCACCGAGTGGGTTATCCAGCTATAGCCCGCCGCATAGACATCCTCGCGGGTGCCAAACGGGCGCTTATCTTCCGCGCCTTTCGAGCGCTGATAGACAATCGAGCGATCATCGCGCGAAAACGGTTCTTTATCCCGGTCGCTCTCCAGCAGATATTGCCGGATTTCGGGGCGGATGCTCTCCAATATCCAGCGCAGATTGCCCAAAATCGGGTAATTGCGTAAAATTGCATGGCGTTTCTGGTGCACATCCCGCACCCCGATCAAGGTAAAAAAGCCAAAAAATACAACCGCAAGCCAGAACCATGGCGAGATGAGCACCAAGGCAAGGCTAAGGGCGGTTAATGCAATCGCGATGGCGAAGGTGGTATAGCGGATCATTTTGTTGGGCCTTTGTTACCGGAATCAGAATTTCTAACTGCCTTAAACGAGAATCATGAAAACATATGTATATCCCGTGAACAACGCCCTAATTCGCGATTTGCAAAAATATTTCGAGCCAGAAGCGCGTTATTTCCCATTGTGCCAAGGCTGGTTTTGCGGCATTTTATCAACGCAGCCATATTCAGGAGAATCGATGCCATGCCGGATGGGGAAATAACCGCCAAACCGCTATATAAACGTGTGCTTATCAAAATTTCGGGTGAGGCGCTGATGGGAGATACCCAGTTTGGCCTGCACCCACCCACGGTTGAGCGCATCGCGGCCGAGATCAAAAAAGTGCATGATACCGGGGTTGAGATCTGCCTGGTGATCGGTGGTGGCAATATTTTTCGGGGCATGGCGGGCAGCGCGCAGGGTATGGAGCGCACCACGGCGGATTACATGGGCATGCTTGGCACGATCATGAACGCCCTTGGCATGCAGGGCGCGCTGGAGGGGCTTGGGGTGTTTACCCGGGTGATCTCGGCCATTCCGATGGATCAGGTTTGTGAGCCATACATCCGCCGCCGCGCGGTGCGGCATTTGGAAAAAGGCCGGGTGTGTATTTTTGCCGCCGGCACCGGCAACCCTTATTTCACCACCGATACCGCCGCCACGCTGCGCGCTTCCGAAATGCAATGCGAAGCCATGTTCAAGGGCACGCAGGTGGATGGTATTTATGACAAAGACCCAAAAACCAACCCCGATGCCAAACGCTATGACAAGGTGACCTATGACGAGGTTTTGCAAAAAAACCTCAAGGTGATGGACGCTTCGGCCATCGCACTGGCGCGCGACAACCAGCTGCCGATTATCCTGTTTGACCTTAACGCCCCCGAGGGGCTGGTGGGAATTTTAGCTGGCCAAGGCAGTTTTACCACCGTAATACCAAGTTAGAGCCTTGCCGGCCGGTTACAGCGGCAAAGGCGATAAAGGAGAGTGATATGGCGGATGAAATTGATATTGATGTCGACAGTCTGGTCGAGCGCATGGAAGGTGCACAGGCGGCTTTGAAGCGGGATTTCTCTTCGCTGCGCACCGGGCGGGCTTCGGCCTCGATGCTGGATACCGTATATGTGGAGGCTTACGGCTCCCGCACCCCGATCAACCAGGTGGCAACGGTAAACGTGCCCGAGCCGCGCATGGTTACGGTGAATGTCTGGGATAAAACCATGGTCGAGGCGGTGGATAAAGCCATCCGCTCGGCCGGGCTGGGGCTGAACCCGGTGATGGATGGCACCATATTGCGCCTGCCCATCCCCGAGCTGAACGAGGAGCGCCGCCGCGAGATGGCCAAGTTGGCGGGGCAATATGCCGAAAATGCCAAAATATCGGTGCGCAATGTGCGCCGGGATGGCATGGACCAGATCAAAAAAGCCAAGGCGGATGGTATGTCCGAAGACGACCAGAAGGTCTGGCAGGATGAAATTCAGGATATCACCGATGCGGCGATCAAAAATATTGATGCGGTGCTGGAGGCCAAGCAGGCCGAGATCATGCAAGTCTGATGCAGGATAGCCCCGAAACACCCTCTGAAGAAACGCCGCCCGAAAGTGCGGAGAAAAAGCTTGAGCCGCCGGTTGCCGCGCCGGCCAATAAATTTGCCGACCTCTGGCTGCGCATTGCCTCGGCACTGGTGCTCGGGGCGATTGCCGGTTTGAGTTTCTGGAATGGCGGGTTGTTTGTGGTGGCGCTGCTGGTGGTGGCTGGCGGGCTGATGGCCTGGGAGTTTCGCCGCCTGATCCTGCCCGATGCCAGCAACAAAGACACGGGGCTTTGGGTGATGGTGGCCGGGATTGTCGGTGCTGTGATCTCGGCCAATCTGTTTGGGTTTTACCCGGCTTTGCTGCCGGTGGTTCTGGCGGCGGTCATCCTGTGGCAGATCAAGCATAAGCGCCCGGCCTGGATCGCCTTTGGCATGCTTTATCTGGCGGTGCCGCTTGCCGGGCTGATGGTGCTGCGCCAGGATCAGGGGCTGGGGCCGGTGCTGTGGCTGATCGGGGTGGTTGTTGCCTCGGATATTGGTGGGTATTTTGCCGGGCGGTTTTTTGGCGGGCCAAAGCTGTGGCCCGCGATTTCGCCAAAGAAAACATGGTCCGGCACGCTGGGTGGCTGGGTGCTGGCGCTGCTGGTCGGGCTGGTTTACTGGGCTTTTGCCAGCAGCGATATCGGTTTTTTTGACGCCTTGCTGTTTTCGGTATTGCTGGCGATGGCCGCGCAGGGCGGAGACCTGTTTGAAAGCTGGCTCAAGCGCAAGGCGGGGATCAAGGATTCGAGCAATCTCATCCCCGGCCATGGCGGGTTATTGGACCGGTTTGACGGGCTGCTCGCCGCCACCAGCCTCTATACCGCCCTGAGCCTGACCGGGATGCTCTGAAAATGCGCTCGATCAGTATTTTTGGCGCCACCGGCTCCATTGGCAGTAACACGCTGGACCTGATCCGGCGCGATAAAACCGCCTATCGGGTGATCGCGCTGAGCGGGGCGGGCAATATCAAAAAGCTGGCGGCGCAGGCGGTGGAATTCAACGCCAAAATCGCCGTGACCGCCTATGAAGACCGGCTGGAGGACCTGCAAGACGCCTTGCGCGGCAGCGGGGTTGAGTGCGCGGGCGGGGCAAATGCCATTGCCGCCGCCGCCGCTTTGCCGGTGGATTGGGGCATGTCGGCGATTGTTGGCGCGGCGGGGCTGCGGGCCTCGATGGCACTGGCGCGCCATGGCGGCATTCTGGCGCTGGCCAATAAGGAAAGCCTGGTTTGCGCCGGTGATCTGCTGCTGGCTGAATGCGCCGCCCATGGCACCCGCTTGTTGCCGGTGGATAGCGAGCATTCGGCCCTGTTTCAGGCATTGAACGGCGAAAACCGCAAAGCGCTGCGGCGGCTGATCCTGACCGCATCCGGCGGGCCTTTCAAGGATTATACGCTCGAGCAAATGCGCGGGGTCAGCCCCGGGCAGGCGATGCGGCACCCGAAATGGCAGATGGGAGAGCGGATATCGATCGACTCGGCCTCGATGTTTAACAAAGCGCTTGAAGTCATTGAAGCCAAGTATCTTTTTGGCTGCAAGCCCGAGCAGATCGAAGTGGTGGTGCACCCGCAGGCGATTGTGCATTCGATGGTCGAATATATCGACAATACCATTATTTCCCATATGGGCAGCCCCGATATGCGCGGCGCCATCGGCTATGCGCTGCACTGGCCCGAGCGCGCCATCAACCCGATCGCGCCGCTGGATTTTACCCATATGGAGGCGCTGAGCTTCTCCAGCCCTGACGAGGCCAAATTCCCCGCTCTGCGGCTGGCCCGCGAGGCGTTGCAGCTTGGCGGCCATGCCGGGGTGGTTTTCAACGCCGCAAAGGAAGCGGCGCTGGATGCGTTTATCGCCGGCAAAATCGGCTTTCTCGATATGGCGGGACTGGTTGAAAAAACCCTGTATAATGCCCAGATAGAATCCATCCGCGAATCCGCCCAATCTTCATTGGCGCAGGTGCTGGCGGCTGATGCCGAGGCGCGCGCGCTGGTGATGGAAAATATTTGAAGGAGCTGCCAATGGAATGGCTTGCCAATATCCCCTATGTCGGAGGGCCGACCCTCACCATACTGGCCTTTGTCGTGGTGATGGGGGTTGTGGTTTCTATCCATGAATACGGCCACTATATCGTGGGGCGCTGGTGCGGCATTCATGCGGAAGTGTTTTCACTGGGCTTTGGCAAGGTGCTGTGGTCGCGCACGGACAGGCGCGGCACCAAATGGCAGGTATCGGCAGTGCCGCTGGGGGGCTATGTGAAGTTTTTGGGTGATCGGGATGCGGCCAGTTCCGGGGCGTCTGAAGCGATGCTGGGGATGGATGAATATGACCGCAACCGCAGCTTTCCGGCGGCGAGTGTCTGGCGGCGGGCGCTGACGGTGCTGGCCGGGCCGGTGGCGAACTTCATCCTGTCGCTGGTGATTTTCACCGGGCTTGTCATCTGGCAGGGCGTGGCGACCGAGCGCCCGACCGTGGGCGAAATGCAGCCCTTGCCCTACGAAAACCCGCTGCAAAGCGGTGATGTCATTCTGGCGATCAATGGGCAAATGGTGGAGAATTATGGTGATCTGTCCACCATCATAAATGATATCCAGGCGGTTGGTGATGCCGGCAATATCGATATGCGGGTGCTGCGCGGGCAAGACGAGCTTACGCTCAGCGTGCCCTATTTTTATATCCCGCTGGTTTCCAGCGTCACCCCGCTCAGCCCGGCTTTCAAGGCCGGGATCAAGCCCGGAGATGTGATCATGGCCGCCAATGGGGAGGCGGTGAACAGCTTTGAGGAATTGCGGCGCGCGGTCGAGGCCTCGCCTGAGCGCGCGATTGACCTCACGGTCTGGCGCAATAGCGAAATGCTGTCGCTCTCCATGGTGCCTGAAATGGTGGATTACCCCAATAATGAAGGCGGGTTTGACCAGCGGCTGCTGATCGGCGTGGGCGGGCAGTTTTATTTTGGTGCCGCCAGCGAAACCCCATCGCTCTTTACCGCTATCGAGATCGGCGCGGGGCGGGTTTATTCCGTGATCACCTCGTCACTCAACGGTTTGCGGCATATGATCATGGGCAATATCTCGATCGACAATCTGCAAGGGCCGATCGGCATTGCACAAATCTCCGGTGCCACCGCGCAAACCAGTGCTTTCAGCTTTATCAGTTTGATAGCTGTGATCTCTACCGCCATAGGATTGCTCAACCTTTTCCCTATTCCGGTGCTCGATGGCGGCCACCTGGTGACCTATGTTTACGAGGCTTTGCGCGGCAAACCGCCGAACCCGCGTTTCATGCAGGCGGTGATGGCGGTCGGCTTTGTTTTGATCCTATCCCTGATGCTACTTGCATCCTATAACGACATTATGCGACTTTAATGCTCACGTAATACATTAACCGGATTTAACCGGTAAACTGATGCAAGGCGGATGGAACATGTGTAATAGGTTACTTCAAAAAACCCGTGTAAGCACTTTGATTGCTTCACTATTTTTAGGGGTCAGCACGATTGCCATCACAAATGCCCTGCCGGAAGCAGCCACGGCGCAAACCGCTGTGCGATTCTCTGCGATTCTGGTTTCGGGCAATCAAAACATCCCTGATCAAACGGTGATATCCTTTTCAGGCCTTGATTTGAGCACCAGTATCAGTGCGGCGGATATAAATGCCGCCCTGCGCCGGCTGATCGCCACGGGGCTGTTTTCGGATGTGGATATCCGCACTGCCGCCGGGCGTCTGGTTATTGCCGTGGTCGAAAACCCGACCATCGGCATAGTGAATTTCGAGGGCAACAAGGGGATCAGTGACAGTGACCTTGCCCAGATTGTCACCTCCGCCGCACGCCGCCCGCTTGACCGGGCCACCATCGAGGCCGATGCGCGGCGTATTGCCGAGGCTTACCGCCAGCGCAGCCGCTACAGTGCGCAGGTCACGCCGCTGATCATCCCGCTGGAGGATGGCCGCTCCAACCTGGTTTTCCAGATCACAGAAGGGCGCACCAGCCAGATCGAAAGTATCAATATCGTTGGCAACCAGGCCTATACCGACCGGCGCCTGCGCCGGGCCATGGGCAGTAGCGAGGCCGGTCTGCTCAACTTTCTTTACAATACCGATAACTACAGCCCCGAGCGCGCCGCGGCCGACCGGCTGGCATTGCTGGATTTTTACCGCGAACGCGGCTATCCGGATGTGGAGGTCACCGCAGGCCTTTCCGAATTCGCGCTTGATCGCGACGGTTTTTTCCTGACCTATTCCATCCGCGAGGGCGCGGCTTATGATTTTGGCCAGGCTTCGGTCAGCAGCAACCTTGTCGGGGTTGATGCGGCGGATTTCGAGCGTTTTGTGCGCCTTCGCCCCGGGCGCAGCTATAAGGCCTCGAAAGTGGAAGATGTGGTGGAAGCGATCGAGGAGGAGGCCACCCGCCGTGGCCTGCCGTTTTTGCGCGCCATTCCCCGGATCACAAAGAACGAGGCGGATGGCTCGGTTGATATCAACTTTGAGCTGGTCAACGGTGAGCGGGCCTATGTGGAGCGCATTGATATTCGTGGTAATTCACAGACCCTTGACCGGGTAATCCGGCGCGAATTTGACATGGCCGAGGGGGATGCTTTCAATCCGCGCAAATTGCGCCAGGCCGAGAACGCGCTGCGCAACCTGCGCTATTTCTCGCAGCTTGCGGTGCGCACGCGCCAGGGGTCTTCGCCGGAAAACGTGATTGTCGAGGTTGATGTGGCCGATCAGGCCACCGGTGCGTTTAATTTCGGGGCATCTTATTCAACCGATAGCGGGCTGGCGGGCACATTCAGCATTACTGAAAGCAATTTCCTGGGCCGGGGGCAGCGCTTTGCCCTTGATCTGAGCTATGGTGAATCCTCCAAGGTGGCGAGTTTTGGTTTTACCGAGCCAAACTTCCTCGGCCGCGATCTTGCTGCCGGGTTTGATATATTTTACCGCCAAAATGACCGGGCAGAATCTTCGTTTCAAACCACGAATATCGGGTTTAGCCCAAGCCTTTCCTTTCCGCTAAGCGAAAGGACCAATGTGTCATTCACCTATGATCTGATCTCGGAAGAGATCCGCGACCCCGGCGCCGATGCTTCGGTTCTCATTGTCGGCGATGTGGGCACCGTGGTGCGCTCGGCTTTGCGTTTTGCCATCAGCTATGATGGGCGCAACTCGCAACTGGATCCGACCTCGGGGTATATTCTGCGCCTGGGTGCCGAATATGCCGGGCTGGGCGGCAATGCCAATTATGCCAAAGCCACGGCGCGGGCCAAGGGCTATTTTAACCTGTTTGACGAAGCGCTGGTTTTCTCGGCCGATCTTGAGGGCGGCGCGCTTTATGCGCTTGGTGGCGGCAATTCGCGCATCACCGACCGGTTTTTTCTTGGTGGCAGCTCCTTTCGCGGCTTTGCCGTTGGCGGCCTTGGCCCGCGAGACAATAACGGGCTTGGGGTGAATGACTCCCTTGGTGGCAATTTTTATGCGATTGCCCGGCTGGATGCCTCTTTTCCGGTTGGCCTGCCGCCCGAGTTGGGGATTCGCGGCGGCTTGTTTATTGATGCCGGTTCGGTCTGGGGTATGGATGGCGCACCGGTTGGTGATAGTGGCCCGATAGATACCAGCGCGCAATTACGGGCCGCTGCCGGGTTTGCGCTTTACTGGGATACGCCGATTGGACCGCTGGTGTTTAACTGGGCCAACCCGCTTGCCTCTGTTGTTGGCGATGAAACGCAAACCTTCAGCGTTTCGGTCAAAACCGCGTTTTGACCGTGATGCGCAGGGGAATGCGGCTGCTGATCGCGTTGTGGCTTTCCTTTGCGGGCATGGTGCAGGCGCAGGAATTTCCTGTCTTTGGCGGGGTGAGCAGCATATTGATCATCAATCAGGAGGCGCTGTTTTCCGAAACCCGCCTCGGCAAGGATATTCTGGCCCTTGAGCAGCAGGAGCGTGACGCGCTGATCGAGGAGGGCCGCCGCATCGGGGCTGCCTTTGTGCGCGAAGAGCAGGAACTGACCCGGATGCGCGATACAATGCCACCAGAAGAATTCAGGGCATTGGCCGAGGCTTTTGACGAAAAGGTGGTCAAGGCCCGCGCGGCGCAGGAGGCCAATGATTCCACCCTGATCGCCAATATCGAAGCCCGCAGACTGGCATTTTTTCAGGTCATCGCGCCGGTATTGGCAGGGTTGATGCAAAAATATCAGGCCACCGCCATCATTGATAGCCGCTCTGTGCTCTTGTTTGATCGCAATATGGATATTACAAGGGAAGCGATTGATCTGCTTGATAAAGCCTATAATGAAAACCCCGATATGCTAAACCTGACAGGACCAGAAAATGAGTGAAGAAACCCCCGCGCCGCTGAATTTCGATATTCATAAAGTGATGGAGCTGCTGCCGCATCGCTACCCTTTTCTCTATATCGAGGCTATGCGCGATGTGGTGCTTGGGCAAAGTGCGGTTGGCATTAAAAACGTCTCGATTGGCGAGCAGATATTTCAGGGGCATTTCCCCGGCAAACCGGTATTTCCGGGGGTGCTGATCATTGAAGCCATGGCGCAGACCGCCTCGGCACTGGTGGTGGAAACACTCGATCTGGCCGAGCAAAACCCGTTGGTTTATTTCATGTCGCTGGAGGCGACCAAGTTTCGCAAGCTGGTCGAGCCGGGGGATCAGCTCAAATTGCATGTGGACCTGATCCGCAAGCGCGGCAATGTCTGGAAATTTGGCGGGCGCGGGATTGTGGCGGGCAAGCTGGTGGCTGAATCCGAGTTCACGGCCATGATCATCATTCCTGAAGATAAATGAGTATCCATCCAAGCGCTATTATCGAGGCCGGGGCTGAAATTGCTCCGGGCTGCCATATCGGCCCGTTTTGCCATATCGGTGGTGAGGTGCAGTTGGCCAGGCGGGTGCGGCTGCACTCCCATGTGGCGATCGCCGGCGATACCAGGATTGGCGCGGATACCGAGATCTGGCCTTTTGCCTCGATCGGCTCGCAACCGCAGGATCTGAAATTTGCCGGTGAGCACAGCAGGCTGGTGATCGGGGCGCGCAATATGATCCGCGAGGGGGTGTCGATCAACCCCGGCACCAAAGGCGGCGGCGGCACCACCCGTATTGGTGATGATTGCCTGTTTATGCTGGGCAGCCATGTTGGCCATGATTGCACGGTGGGCAGCAAGGTGGTGGTGGCTAACCATGCCTCGTTTGCCGGCCATGTTGAGGTGGGAGATGGCGCGGTGATCGGCGGCTTGGCCGGTATCCACCAGTTTGTGCGCATTGGCGAGGGGGCGATCATTGGCGCGCTTTCGATGGTGGTGGCGGATGTGATCCCCTTTGGCTCGGTGATTGGCGAGCGGCCGAAACTGGCCGGGCTTAACCTTGTTGGCCTGAAGCGGCGCGGGGTGGACAGGGCGGAAATTGCCGCCCTGCGCGCGGGCTATAAAGCGCTGTTTGCCGATGAGGGCACCCTGAAAACCCGCGCGGAGGCCCTGGCTGCCGAGAGCAGCAACCCGTTGGTGCAGCAAATGCTTGATTTTGTCCTGAGTGATTCCGAGCGCTCGTTTTGCACTCCGAAAGCGCGCTGATGCAGCCGCTGGGCATCATTGCCGGCAGCGGGGTGCTGCCGCGCTTGCTGGCCGAGGACTGTGCCGCAAAGGGGCGGGATTACCGCGTGGTGCAATTTGGCGGTATTGAACTGGATTGGGTCGATGGGCATCCGGTGCTTGAGGCGGCTTTTGAAAAACCCGGCAAACTGTTTAAAAGCCTGAAGAAAGCCGGGGTTTTGACGGTAACGATGGGCGGAGCAATGGGCCGACCCCGGCTCAACCCTTTGCGCTTTGACGCAACCGGGCTGCGGCTGGCTCCGGTGGTGATGAAGGCGCTGAAAAGTGGCGACAACTCCATGCTTGGGATTTTTGCGGCATTGTTTGAAGCCGAGGGTTTTGCGGTGATCGGTGTGCATGAGGCGCTGCCTTCATTGCTGGCTGTTGCCGGTATCCCCACCAAACGCCAGCCAAGTGATGAGGAGCGGGGCGATACCGCGCGCGCGGTCGAGATTGTGGCCGCGCTCGGGGCGCTGGATCTGGGGCAGGGGGCGGTGGTGGCGCAGGGGCTGTGCCTCGGGCTGGAAAGCATTCAGGGCACCGACGCCATGCTGCGCTTCGTGGCGGAAAACCCGGCACGGCTGCCGGATAAAAACGGCTCCAGCGGTGTGCTGCTCAAACAGGCGAAACCGGGGCAGGATATGCGGCTTGATATGCCCGCCATCGGGCCGGACACGTTTGACATGGCCGCCCGTGCCGGGCTGGCCGGGGTGGTGGTGGAGGCCGGGAAAACACTGGTGCTCGGGGCAGAGGAGACCGTTGCCAGGGCCGATGAGCTTGGGCTGTTTTTATGGGGGCGCTGAGGTTATATCTGGTGGCGGGGGAGGCCTCGGGGGATCGGCTCGGGGCGGCCTTGAT
>WFQA01000175.1 GCA_015487255.1 Paracoccaceae bacterium
GGACCGCTATCGCAAGATGTCCAAGATGGGGGTGCGCAACATCGAAGGCTATAACGGCCGGGTGCGCGACGCACTGGCCAAGGGCGAAATGTTCTCGCGCACGGTGCAGACCGGGTTTGACGACGATACCGGCGAGCCGGTGTTCGAAACCGAGGAATTCGCCCCCGAACTGCTGCCCTTCATCGTCGTCATCGTCGACGAAATGGCCGACCTGATGATGGTCGCGGGCAAGGAAATTGAGGCCTGCATCCAGCGCCTGGCCCAGATGGCACGGGCGTCGGGCATTCACCTGATCATGGCCACGCAGCGCCCTTCGGTGGATGTGATCACCGGCACGATCAAGGCCAACTTTCCCACCCGGATCAGCTTTCAGGTGACCAGCAAAATCGACAGCCGCACGGTGCTGGGTGAAATGGGGGCCGAGCAGCTTTTGGGCAAGGGTGACATGCTGTTCATGGCCGGTGGTGGGCGCATTACCCGGGTTCATGGGCCGTTTGTGTCGGATCAGGAGGTCGAGGAGGTGGTGAATTTCCTCAAGGCGCAGGGCGTGCCGGAATATATTTCGGGGGTGGTAGAGGGGCCAAAAGATGGCGAAAGTGCCGATATAGACGCGGTGCTGGGCCTTGGCACTGACGAGGCCGATAAAAACGCCCTGCTTGACCAGGCCATCGCGATTGTGGCAAGAGACCGTAAATGTTCGATCTCGTATATCCAGCGCAAGCTTTCAATCGGCTATAACAAAGCCGCGAAACTGGTGGAAGAAATGGAAGATATGGGCGTAGTTTCGCCTGCCAACCATGTGGGCAAGCGCGAGGTGCTTGTGCCTGAAAGCTCGGTTTAGTATTCAGGAGCGGATGAGAAGCAAGGCGCGGCCCCAATTTCGGGGCCGCAAGAATTTGAAGGTATCTGTTGATGGATAGACGTTATTTTATAGCAGGTTGTGCGGCATTGCTTGCGGCACCGGCCTATGCCCAGAATGATTCCATCACCCGGCTCAACCAATACCTGACCAACCTGCGCAGCGCCACCGCGACCTTCCGGCAGGAAAATGCCGATGGCACCGAGATCACCGGCAGATTTTATCTGAAAAAACCCGGCAAGATGCGCTTTGAATATGACGCCCCGTCTGATTCGCTGGTGGTGGCCGATGGCCGCACCCTGGCGATATTTGACGCCAAATCAAATGTCAGCCCGCAGCGCTACCCGCAGCGCCGCACACCGCTCTCGCTGCTTTCGGCGGATAATATCGATGTCACCAGCTCGATATTCGTGCGCCAGATCGAGGAAGTGGACGGCCGGGCCTATGTCACCATGTTTGACCCCGAAAAGCCGCGCAATGGCCAGATGGTGATGATTTTCGAAACCGATCCGATGCTGCTGGTCGGATGGGTGCTGACCGACAGATCAGGGCTGCAAACCCGTGTTTTTCTGGACGAGTTGCAAACCGATGTGGATCTGCGCAGCCGGATATTTAATATCGGCTGGAGCATCAGTGATTTCGAGCGCCGCAACGCGGGCTGAAGCCGCCCACCCCCGGCACGGGCTGTCAAAAAGGCGCCTCAATACCCGCCTTTGCGGCGGCTTTCCGGCAGGCCGGCGATTTTGCCGCCCTGTTTGGAAGGATCACCGGGAAACAGCGCATAAACATCGCGCTGGCTCAGCTTTTCGCCCCATTTCTTGCCCATGGCCTTCACAATCGCGCGGGTATTGGGGTGAACCCCGCCACCATTGAAATATTCGTCACGCAGATAATTGATGAGATCCCAGTGCCGCCCGGTCAGCTCGATATCATCCGCCGTGGCCATCGCCCGGGCCATATCTTCCGACCAGTCTTCATGATTGGCCAAATGGCCGTTTTCATTGGTCTCGTAGGAGACACCGTTAAATTCGAATGCCATTGCTTTCTCCCCCAAATCAGCATGTGAGCCTTGCAAATATTCAAATAACACAATGTGATTTGGCGATCAACCGTGTCACATCGGCATGGGGGTGTCGCGGTAGATATCCTGAATGCCTGCCAGCACCTCATCGGGCAGCACCAGATCAGCCCCTTTGAGCAAATGCGCCAGTTGTTCAGAGCTGGTGGCCCCAACTATGGCCGCCGCCATGAACGGGCGACTGGAGCAAAAGGCCAGCGCCATGTGCACCGGGTCAATCCCGTGTTTATGGGCCAGTGCGGTATAGGCATCGGTGGCGCGCAGGCTGGCCGGGGTCAGCCGGCCGCTCAGGGTTGGGTTTACCATCCTTCTGCTGTCTTTCGGGGTGACATCACCGCTATATTTTCCGGTGAGAATCCCGGTGGCCAAAGGGGAGAAGGCCAGGAGACCCACATCCTCATGGTGGCTCAACTCGGCGAGGTCGAGATCATAGTGGCGGCAGAGCAGCGAATATTCGTTTTGGATGGTGGCCACGCGCGCCAGCCCGCTTTCTTCGGCAATGCGCAGAAATTGCGCCGTGCCCCAGGCGCTCTCGTTTGAAAGCCCGATATGGCGGATTTTACCTGCATCAACAAGGGATTGCAGGCTTTGCAGCACCTCGTGCATATGGGTGAGCACCTCTGCGGTGCTTTGGCCTGCGGGGTCATATTTCCAGTTTTGCCGAAAGTGGTAAGAGCCGCGATTGGGCCAGTGCAGCTGGTAAAGGTCAATCACATCGGTTTTGAGCCGCTTCAGGCTGGCCTCGACCGCCTGCTTGATGGTTGCGGGCGAAATCGGCGCGCCATTGCGCACCGCCCTGGCCCCGCTGCCCGAAACCTTGCTGGCGATCAACACCTTGGCGCGCCGCCCTGATTTTTGCAGCCAGTTGCCGATAATGGCCTCGCTATCGCCGCAGGTTTTGGCCGAAATCGGGTTAACCGGGTAAAGCTCGGCGGTATCGATCAGGTTGATCCCGGCCTCCACCGCCATATCGAGCTGGCGGTGGGCGTCGGCCTCAGATGTCTGGGTGCCGAAGGTCATGGTGCCAAGGGAAAACGGGTGGGTCTTGAGGCCGGTGCGGCCGATATTGCGCATTTGCATGGAGGCTCCTGTAGGTTTTTTTGCATGCTAACCCAGTTCTGTGGAAAGGAAAAGATTTGACGGGTTGTTCTGCGCCGCATTGCGCCTTACATATTCCCCATGAAAAATCCGTTCAAAATGTTCAAGCCCGGCCCAAAGGTCGCGGTGATCCGCCTGCATGGCGCAATCGGCATGGGGCGTAATTCGCTGACCGATGCCAGCCTCGCCCCGCTGATCGAAAAAGCCTTTGCCAGGGGCAAGCCCAAAGCGGTTGCGCTGCTGATCAATTCGCCCGGCGGTTCTCCAACGCAATCGGCGCTGATTGCCGCGCGCATCCGGCGGCTGGCGGCAGAAAAGGAGCTTCCGGTCTATGGTTTTGTCGAGGATGTCGCGGCCTCGGGCGGCTACTGGCTGGCCACGGCGGCAGACGAGATTTATGCGGATGACAACTCCATTCTCGGCTCGATCGGCGTGATCTCCGGCGGGTTTGGCTTTCATGAATTGTTGAAAACCTACGGGGTTGAGCGGCGGGTGCATACCGCGGGCAAAAGCAAGTCGATGATGGACCCGTTCCAGCCGGAAAAAGCCGAAGATGTGGCGCGGCTGAAGAAAATTCTTGAAGCGATCCATCAAAATTTCATCACACAGGTGCAGGCGCGGCGCGGCGAAAAGCTCAGCGATGAAAACCTGTTTACCGGCGAAATATGGCTTGGCCAACAGGCGGTGGAAAACGGGCTGATTGACGGCATTGGCCATATGGTGCCCATGATGAAAGCCCGCTTTGGAGATGAGGTGCAATTTAAGGTCTATGGCCAGAAAAAAGGTTTGCTTTCGCGCTTTGGCGCTACCATTATGAGCCAAATTGAGGAGCGCAGCCTGTGGGCGCGCTTTGGGCTTTAGGGTATGTTTTTAAAAATAGTTGTTATATTTTTGCTGGTGATGATGCTGATCGGGATGGCGGGCAAGCTGTTTAACCCCGGTGCCAGGCCAAAGGCCCGTTTGGTGCGCAAATGCAAGAAATGCGGCGGTTTCATTGTTGGCAATGGCCCTTGTGCCTCCTGCGCGAAAAAGGGCGGTTAGATGGCGTTTTTACTGGTTGCCGGCGGCTTGGTGCTGCTGGTTTTTGCGGGGGATCTTCTGGTCAAGGGCGCGGTGGCGCTGAGCCTGCGCCTTGGAGTGCCGACCCTGATTGTCAGCGTGACCATTGTTGGCTTTGGCACTTCGGCCCCGGAAATGCTGATTGCCATCCAATCCGCGCTTGAGGGCGCGCCCGGCTTGGCGCTGGGCAATGTGGTTGGCTCCAACATCGCCAATGTGTTGCTGGTGCTTGGCGTTCCCGCACTGCTTTACACGCTTGATACCAGCCAGTGTGATACCAAGCGCATGTATATCATGATGATGGGCATCTCGATCATATTTGTGGCACTGGCCTTCATGGGGCCGCTTTATTTGTGGCACGCGGCGGTGCTGCTGGGGCTGCTTGGGGTTATGCTGTGGGATAACATGCGCAGTGCGATGCATGCGCGCAATGGTGGCGGGGCGGATATTGCCGATCTCGCCGAGCTGGAGGGCATTCCGCCCAATATGCCGGGCTGGCGAGTGGGGGGCTATATTCTGTCCGGGGTGGTTGGCCTGCCGCTTGGTGCGCAACTGATGATCGAAGGCGCGCTGGAGATTGCCGAGATGTTCGACCTCGGCGCGGAGATCATCGGCCTGACACTGGTGGCCATCGGCACTTCGTTGCCCGAGC
>WFQA01000176.1 GCA_015487255.1 Paracoccaceae bacterium
CTGAAATCCGCCGCTATGCGGGTGGCGCGCCGCCTTGAGCAAACCCTGCCGCTTGAGGGCCGGATTGCCAGCGCGATGCGCTATGCCGCGCTTTCCAACGGCAAGCGCCTCCGGGCGTTTCTGGTTTATGAAAGTGCGGCGCTTTTTGGCGCTTCGGGCGCGGATGATGCGGCGGCGGCGGTGGAATGCATCCATGCCTATTCGCTGGTGCATGACGACCTGCCGGCGATGGATGACGATGACCTGCGCCGGGGTAAACCAACACTGCACATCAAATGGGACGAGGCAACGGCGGTGCTGGCTGGTGATGCGCTTCAGGCGCAAGCCTTTGATATTCTTTCAAAAATTGAAGTGAAATGCGCGGTGCGCCTCGCCCTGATCGGCAGCCTGGCCCGGGCTTCTGGCGCTGAAGGCATGGTGCTCGGGCAGGATTATGACATCGCGGCCGAAAGCGCAGGCACCCCGCTGGATCTGGCCGAAATCACCCGTTTGCAGGCGCTGAAAACCGGCGCGCTGATCAGGTGGTCTGCCGGGGCGGGGGCGCTTTTGGCCGGGGCTGACCCGGCCCCGTTGCACGCTTACGCCGATGCGCTGGGCAATGCTTTCCAGATCCGCGACGATATTCTGGATGTGATCGGCGACGAGGCGCAAACCGGAAAACGGGTGCAAAAAGATAAAGCCGCCGGCAAGGCAACTTTCGTAACACTTTTGGGGTTAGATGCGGCCGAGGCGCGCGCACAATCACTTGTGAAACAGGCGATCACCGCGCTGGAGCCTTATGGTCCGCGCGCCAATAACTTGCGCGCCGCCGCTGAATTTGCGATAACCAGAACGGTTTAAGGAATGGCCATGAACACCCCGCTACTCGATACTATCACCAGCCCGGCTGATCTCAAAATGCTCAGCAATGTTGAACTGCGCCAACTGGCGGATGAACTGCGCCACGAGACCATCTCGGCGGTTTCAAAAACCGGTGGCCATCTCGGGGCCGGGCTGGGGGTAGTGGAGCTGACCGTGGCGCTGCATGCCGTGTTTGACACCCCGCGCGACAAGCTGATCTGGGATGTCAGCCACCAATGCTATCCGCATAAGATCCTCACCGGGCGGCGCGGGCAAATGGGCGGCCTGCGCATGGGCGGCGGCATTTCGGGCTTTACCAAACGCAGCGAAAGCGCCTATGACCCGTTTGGCGCCGGCCATGCCGCCACCTCCATTTCTGCCGCCACCGGTTTTGTCGCCGCGCGCGCGCTGGGCGGCACCCCCGCGCACGGGCTGGGAGATGCGATCGCGGTAATTGGCGATGGCTCCATCCCCGCCGGCATGGCCTTTGAGGGGCTGAACCACGCCGGAGACATGAAAAAACGGCTGTTTGTGGTGCTGAATGACAATGATATGTCGATCGCGCCGCCGGTTGGGGCCTTGTCTGGCTATCTTTCCAAGCTTTATGCCGAGGCCCCGTTTCAGGAACTGAAATCCGCCGCCAAGGGCTTTGCCTCCCTGCTGCCGCCACCGTTGCAGGACGGGGCGCGCCGGGCCAAGGAGATGGTCAAATCCATGACCGTGGGCGGCACTTTGTTTGAGGAGCTGGGGTTTTCATATGTCGGGCCGATTGACGGCCATGACATGGAGCAGCTGTTAAGCGTGTTGCGCACTGTGCAGGCCCGGGCGGACGGGCCGGTGCTTATTCATGTGATCACCAAAAAGGGCAAGGGTTTTGCCCCGGCAGAAGGCTCGCCGGATCGGGGCCATGCGCGCGGCAAGTTTGATATTGCCACCGGCGAGCAGCAAAAACCCAGCAGTAATGCGCCGAGTTATACCAGCGTTTTTGCCAAGGCGCTGCTGGCCGAGGCCAAGGTGGATAGCAAGGTGGTGGGCATTACCGCCGCCATGCCCGACGGCACCGGCATGGATATTTTTGCTAGGCATTACCCGACCCGGATGTTTGATGTCGGCATGGCCGAGCAGCACGGGGTGACCTTTTCCGCCGGCTTGGCAGCGGGCGGCATGAAGCCGTTTTGCGCGATTTATTCCACCTTTTTGCAGCGCGGCTATGATCAGGTGGCGCATGATGTTGCCATCCAGTCCCTGCCGGTGCGCTTTGCGATTGACCGCGCCGGGCTGGTCGGCGCGGATGGCCCGACCCATGCGGGCAGTTTTGACATTGCCTTTCTCAGCAATCTGCCGAATTTTGTGGTGATGGCCGCAGCGGACGAGGCGGAACTGATGCATATGGTGGCCACCGCGGCCAGTATAAATGACCGCCCCTCCGCCTTCCGGTTTCCGCGTGGCGAGGGCGAAGGCGTGGAGCTGCCCGCGCGCGGCGAGGTGCTGGAGATCGGCAAGGGGCGCATTGTGGCACAGGGCGCGCGGGTGGCGATCCTCTCTCTGGGCACGCGGCTGGCGGCATGTATGAAAGCCGCCGAAAACCTGCGCGCCAAGGGCATAACCCCAACCATAGCCGATGCCCGCTTTGCCAAACCGCTGGACCGGGCGCTGGTGCTGGAACTGGCGGCAGGGCACGAGGCGCTGATCACCATCGAGGAAGGCGCGGTTGGCGGTTTTGGCAGCCATGTGATGCAGCTTTTGAGCGATGAGGGGGTTTTTGACGCCGGGCTGAAATTCCGCGCGATGACCCTACCCGATGAATTTACCGCGCAGGACAGCCCGGCCAATATGTATAAAGCCGCCGGGCTGGATGCGGCGGCGATCGAGGCCAAAGTGCTGGAGGTGCTGGGCATTGCCAGCCTGCGGCGCGCCAAGGTTTAGAGCGTTTTGCGTTTTATCTGAACCACCTGTCGGTTTTACCATTGAGGCAGTGATTGTGAAACAATCGCGTTCAATGGTAAAACCGATTCAAATCAAACGCAAAACGCCTTAGCCAAAGATTTCCTCGATCACCGCAAGCATGGCCCTTGTGCCCTGTGCCGCGCCGCCTTTTGGGCGGGCCGGACGGGCCTCTGGCACCCAGCCGTAAAGATCAAAATGCACAAACCGGCGGGCGTTTTCCACAAAGCGGCGCAAAAACAGCGCGGCGGTGACCGAACCGGCCATGCCGCCTTTTGGGGCGTTGTCGAGATCCGCAATGCCCGGCTCGATCTGGCGCTCGTAGCCCGGCCAGAACGGCATGCGCCAGAGCGGGTCTGCCTCGCGCTTGGCCGCGCGGGCAATCTGGTGGGCCAGGCTGCCATCATCGGTGTAAAAAGGCGGCAGGTCGGCCCCGAGCGCCACCCGCGCCGCGCCGGTCAGGGTGGCCATGCAGATCAGCAGATCGGGGGAGTCCTCATCCGCCAGCGCCAGCGCATCGGCGAGCACAAGCCGGCCCTCGGCATCGGTATTGTTGTTTTCCACCGTCAGCCCCTTGCGGGAGGGCAGGATATCGCCGGGGCGGAAGGCATTGGCGGAAATGGCGTTTTCCACCGCCGGCACCAGCACCCGCAACCGCAGCGGCAGGCCAAGGCTCATGATCATATGCGCCAGCCCCAGCACATTGGCCGCGCCGCCCATGTCTTTTTTCATCAGCCCCATCGAGGCCCCGGGCTTGATATTCAGCCCGCCGGTATCAAAGCACACCCCCTTGCCAACCAGTGTCAGCCTGGGGGCATCGGGCGCGCCCCAGATCATATCGAGCAGGCGCGGCGCCTGCGCGGCGGCGCGGCCAACCGTATGGATCAGCGGCAGGTTTTCTTGTAGCAGATCATTGCCGGTAATCGCCGAGGCCTTGGCCCCGTGCTGTTTGGCCAGCGCAAAAAAGCTGGCCTCAAGCGCCTGAGGCCCCATATCATTGGCCGGGGTGTTGATCAGGTCGCGGGTCAGAAAACTGGCCTCTGCCTCCAGCTCCAATCGCGTGGCATCCAGCCCCGGCGGGCAGATGAGGCGGGCGGATTGGCCGGGTTGTTCCTTATATTTATCAAAGCGGTAGCTGGCAAGCAGCCAGGCAAGGGCGGCCTCTTTTAGCTCATTTGGCTTAAGACCGCTCTCAATCCGGTAATCGCCTTCGGGCAGCTTGGCGGCTATGCCGGCAAAATGAAACCAGCCGCGTTGCCGTGCGGTCAAATCCCCCCAGCCTGCCAGCACTGTGCGCAGGCTGCCATCCGCTGCCGGTATCAGCGCCACCTGCCCGAGCTTGGCGGCAAAGCCCCCGGTTTCAACCCATCTGCGGGCCGGGGCATCAAGCTGGCGCAGGGCTTGCGCCAGCGCGCTTTGCTCAATCACATGGATCGGGATGGATTTTTCAGCGGTGGAAAATCGCGGCTGCATCGAAGACCTCTCGGTGGTTTTTCGAAATCTTGCGCCTGCGCCAGCAAATTGCAAGCGATTAAGGCGCTTGCGCGTCAAATTCGATAACGCTGAACAGCGAGCGCTCGGCCATGCGGGCCAGCCGCACCGCAACCGCCGAGAGGCTGGTATACTCGCCGCGCCGGGCGCAATCCTGCGCTGCTGCCGCCACGCCGGAAACCCCGGCCAGCCCGATCTGCCTTGCGATCACCCCGATTTTGGCGCTTTGCCGCTCGGCCTGCTCGAACTCGCGGGCGCGCGCGCTGTTCATCAGGCTGGTGATCTTTTCGGTCAGCGAAAAAACCACATCCTCCACGATCTCCTGATAGCGCTGCGGCCCGGCAGAGGCACGTAGCGCGCCAACGATTTCAAAATCCACATAGCCCTGCTCGGCTACTGTGAGGTGAAACACCTGTTCCATCCCGATACTCCCTTTAAACCCAGTTGTGAGGCTAGGGGGAAGTTTTGAACAAAACCTTAGCAAGGGCCAGACCGGGGGTGGTTTTTGTCACCACCCTTAATCGGGGGTTAACGCCATCCATAAAAAAGGGTGCGCGACCAAAGCCGCGCACCCCTCCCCGGGAGGTATTTAACCGCGCCTATAGCGTTTCGGCGTTAATTTGCATAGGCAACAGCGGGTAGCCATGTGGTCAGCGTTGGCCAGAAAAAAACGATCAGCAAGCCGATGAGCTGCAGGATCACAAAAGGAATAACCCCTTTATAGATGTGGAGCAGGCTGATTTCGGGCGGGCAGACGCCTTTCAGGTAAAATAGCGCAAAGCCCACCGGCGGGGTCAGGAAGGATGTTTGCAGCGTCACCGCCACCAATATCGCAAACCAGACCACCGAAGGGTTATCAACCACGCCGTAACCCTCAACCGGGATATTCAGCCCGATCACCACCGGCAGCATCAAAGGCATGATGATCAGGGTGATCTCGATCCAGTCGAGCAAAAAGCCCAGCAGGAAGATGATGAACAGGATGAAACCGATCACCATATAGGGGTTTTCAAACGAGCCAAGCACCATGTTTTCGATGATTTCATCACCACCATAGCGGCGCAACACCAGCGCAAAGAAATTGGCGGCGATGAAGATACCCACGATATAACCGGCGGTATTCAGGGTTTGGCGCATCACATCCTTGAAAACCTTGAGGTTCAGCTTGCGGGCCGCGATCGCCAGAAATGTCGCCCCCATGGCCCCGAGGCCGGAAGCCTCTGTCGGGGTGGCAAGGCCGAAAAAGATCGAGCCAAGCACCAGAATGATCAGCCCCATCGGTGGCACAACGGATTTTGCCACCTCCAGCACGATCGCCATGGTCACCGGCTCGTGGTCATCCGGGATCGGCATGGATTTGGGCGAGATGATGCCGTAAATCACGATATAGAGGATATAAAGCCCGCCAAGCAAAAGCCCCGGGAACAGCGCCCCCATGAACAGATCACCCAGGCTGATGGCCAGTTGGTCAGACATGATAACCAGCATGATCGAAGGCGGGATCAAAATGCCAAGCGTGCCGGATGCGGCGATGGTGCCGGTGGCAATGGGCTTGGCGTAGCCCTGCTTCATCATTGCCGGAATGCCCATCACCCCGAGCAGCACAACAGATGCGCCGATCACCCCGGTAGAGGCGGCCAGAATGATGCCGATCAGCATGACCGAGAGCGCCAGCCCGCCTTTGAGCGCGCCAAACAGCACCTGCATGGATTTCATCATCTTTTGCGCCACACCGGATTGATCCAGCATCAGGCCCATATAGATAAACATCGGCAAGGCCACCAGCACCGGGTTTTTGATGATGCCACCAAAGAAACGCCCGGCATTGACCGAAAGCTTGTTATAGGTGATGCCGGTGCGGTCAAACTCGATATATTCGTTGATGGCCTGGCGGTTTGCATCCAGCACAAACTCGCCGATCAGCACAAAGAGCAGGCTTACCCCGACCAGCGCATAAACCACCGGAATGCCGCGAAACAGCATAATGATAAAAACAAGCGACATGGCCAGAACCATCCATTGGTTCAGGTCCATCAACCCGCTCATGAGGGATAGGATTTCCATATCAGGAGGCTTTCGTTTGGCGGCGTTTGCCCAGCACAAGGCTGGCAACGGCAATAATGATAACAATAGCCAGACCATACCACATGCTTGGCTCCAGCAGCGGCTCGCGGCCGATGCGGCGCGGGTTTAGCTCGGGGTTGGTAAAGCGCACTACCCACCACAAGGAATAATACACCATCCGTTCGGCAAGGAACCACACACCGGGAAATGCGGCGATAATCAGGCTCCAGAGCGCCGGCTTGCGCAGCACGGCAAGATTGCGGTGCAAAGCGGCAAAAGTCGCGATGATCGCGGCAATGAACAAAAGCGGTATCAGCCCTTTCAGGATGTATAGCCCGTGCAGCCCGTTGGGGCTGTCAGAGCCTTCGCGGGCGATAAATGACGCATAGGCATAATGGGTCAGGATATCGGTCATCAATACCAGAAACGGCAACAGGCACCAGCCAAGGGCCACCAGCTCGATCCGGGCTTTTTTGCGGGGGGAATAGCCATCATGCAGGATATCCACCCGCACATGGCTGTCGGTGGTGATGGCATAGCCAAAACCGGTGAGCAGGGCTGCACCATACATCCACCATTGCGCATCATCGAGCCAGGCCTGGTTAAAGCCGAATTTACGCATGAAAACCTGCGCCACAATCGCCACCATCAGTATCGGAAACAGCCAGGCGGCGATATTTCCGAGATTGATCATCAACCGGTCACCCCACAGGTGCGATTCCCGGTTGCGGTCACCGGGATCCGAAATCTCGGTCACGTGATCTATGGTGTCTGTATTTATCTCCGACATCCGGAGCCCTCCCCATTAAATAAGTGGCGGCCGCGCAAAACGGCCGCCCCCCTGTATTTTTACCACTTAGTCGCGTGGAAGATAGATCTGCTGCCAGACCTTATAACCGGCACGATATTCCTGCAGGTCGTTCCATACTTCCTGGAAGAACGGGTCGCCCTCGGAAAGATCAGCAACCACTGTATCCCAACCGGTGGAGAAAGCGTCCAGAATTTCCGGGCTCCACTGCTTGATGATCACACCGTTGTTTTCGGTGTTGTCAACCATGGCGGCATAGTTGGTGGCTTCACCTTCCGCGAGGTTGGTGGTGATGTTGGCCAGGCAGGCAACCTTGATCTGCTCCTGAGCGGTTTCGCCCAGATCATCCCAGACATCGCGGTTGATCAGCAGTTCAAACAGGGTTGAGGGCTGGTGCCAGCCGGGGAAGTAGTTATACTTCGCGATCTTGTAGAAGCCAAGGCGGGCATCGATGCGCGGCATGGAGAACTCGGTGGCGTCAATCGCGCCGCGCTCGAGTGCCGGGAAGATATCCGACGCGCCCAGGAGCGAGGTGGATACACCAAGGGTTTCCATCACTTTGGCACCAAGGCCAAAGAAGCGCATGTTCAGGCCCTGAAGGTCTTCAACCGTGTTGATCTCGTTTTTGAACCAGCCCGAGGTTTCAGGGGCGATCAGGCCACAAGGGGTGACCACAACGTTATAGCCGTTATCGTCATACATCTGCTGCCAGAGACGGGCGCCGTCATCATAAAGAATCCAGCCGAGAAACTCGCCGGCTTCCGGGCCAAAAGGCACAGCCGCAAACAAAGAGGCGGCGTTGATTTTGCCCTGCCAATAACCGGAAGTCGCAAAAGATGCGTCAACCGAACCGTTGGAAACCGCGTCAAGCGCTTCAAGGGTTGGCACCAGCTTGCCGGGGTCGAACTGCTCGAACTGCACCTCGGTGGAGATACCGTTGATTTTAGAAACAAAATCAACAGCCGCCGTGCCGAGGATCGGCAGGTTTTGCCCAAATGCCGAGGTCATTTCCAGAGTGGTTTGTGCCTGGGCAATGCCGCCAGCAAAAACCAGAGCCGTGGTGGCCGTGAGTAGTTGTTTTTTCATGTTTTCCTCCCATGAATGTTAACCGGCACAGGGCCGGGATAGGTGGGCAATTGCCCGTAAATGGTAATAACAGTTACCAAATTCTTAAATTCTTCAGCGCCGGGCCAGGCCCGGCTTTCTGACTTCTCCCTTTATCGGGCCGGTTTGCTGCCAGCCTCGTTATTATTCTCCCCCCCGCCGATGCAGGCGGGGCCGCTGCGGCAATTGGGTGCCGGGCAAAACAGATGATATATCCGGTGCGTGGTTCACTTAAAAATCAACCTCGATGGCCACGCCTTTTTCAATCGCCAGATCAACCGCGGCCGAGGCCACGGCAAGGTCTTGCAGGCCCACACCGGTGCCGTCAAACAAGGTGATCTCATCGTCTGATTTGCGCCCCGGATGCGCGCCATTGATCACCGCACCAAGTTCAACGATATCGCTTTCTTTCAGCGACCCGTCAGCAATGGCATGCTGGCATTCGCCAATGGTAACCGCCTGGGCGATCTCGTCGGTAAAGAC
>WFQA01000177.1 GCA_015487255.1 Paracoccaceae bacterium
ATCACATCGTCAATGCCCAGCTCGGCAGCCACCTTGGCGGCGGTCTCGGCATTGTCACCGGTCATCAATACCGAGGCCACACCACGCCGGTGCAACTGCTCGATCGCCAGCTTGGCCTCGGGGCGGATCGGATCGGTATAGGCCACCAGCCCAACCGGCTTGCCCGCACGGGCCAGCCACACAACCGTGCGGCCACCATCGCGCATTTCCAGCGCCAGCTTCTCCTGCGCCGGGTCCATCTTATCAACCGCAAACCGGCCCCGGCCCATGCGCACCAGCTCGCCATCCACCGTCACCTCGATGCCTTCGCCAGCAGTGGCTTTGGCATCTCTGGCTTCCAGCGGCTCAATACCGCGCGCTGCGGCCTCGGCCACAATCGCTTTGCCCAGCGGGTGCTCCGAGCCAGACTGCACCGCAGCCCCCAGCGCCAGCAGCGAGGTTTCATCCCCCTCAAAGGTATGGATCGCCGCCACACTCGGCTTGCCAATGGTCAGCGTGCCGGTTTTATCAAACACCACGGTGTCGATGGTCTTGGCCCGCTCCAATGTCACGATATCGCGGATCAAAATCCCCGCTTTTGCGCCGGAGCCAGTGCCCGCGACCAATGCGGTTGGCGTCGCCAGCCCCAATGCACAGGGGCAAGCGATAACCAGCACCGAGATCGAGGCCACCAGCGCTGTTGCCACCGTGCCACCAACCAGCAGCCAGATGCCAAAGGTGGCAAAGGCGATCACCACCACCACCGGCACAAATATCTTCGATATCCGGTCCACCAGCTTCTGGATCGGCGCTTTGCCAACCTGCGCCTGCTCAACCATATTGGCCACCTTGGCCAGGGTGGTATCCTCACCCACCCGCGTGGTGCGGATTTTCAGCACCCCGCCGCCATTGATCGCACCGGCGATAACCTCATCCCCGACAACCCGCAATACCGGCATGGATTCACCGGTGATCAGCGCCTCGTCAAGCTCGCTTTCACCCTCGACGATCACCCCGTCCACCGGCACCCGGCCACCGGGGCGCAGCAATGCAACATCGCCGATCTGCACCGCTTCAATCGGTTTCACAACCTCACCCTCATCGGTGATGATGGTGGCGCTGTTTGGCCGCAGGCCCAGCAGCTCACGCAGGGCAGAGCTGGCCGAGCGCTTGGCTTTGGTCTCGATATATTTACCCATCAAGACCAGCGTGATAACCACGGTCGAGGCCTCAAAATAAAGCAGGCCGGTCGCGGCGCTGCCCATGGTGACAACCAACCAAAGGCTATAAAAATAAGCCGCCGAGGTGCCCATGGCCACCAGCAGGTCCATATTGCCCGCCTTGGCCTTCAGCGCATGCCATGCCCCTTTATAATAGCGCGCCCCGACATAAAACTGCACCGGCGTGGCCAGCAGCACTTCGCCCCATGGCCAGACATGGAAACCAAGATCAAACAGCACCGAAAACATCTGCGCCACCAGTGGAAGGGTCAGCAAGATCGAGAAAATCAGCGTGTATTTCAACTTTTTGAGCACGGCCTTTTCTGCCGCGTCGTCATCTTCCGCATCCTTGAGCTTTGCCCCGTATCCAGCCTCTTCAACCACTTTGATCAGGGCCTGCGTGCTGGTGATGGTCGGGTCAAACTTGACCGAAGCAGTTTCCAGCGCAAGGTTTACAGTGGCCTCAGAAACCCCCGTCGCGGTATTTAGCGCCGCCTCGATACGCCCGGCACAGCTTGAGCAGGTCATGCCGGTGATATCAAAACTCACCTCGCCCGCCCCGCCGGGTTTTTTGGCCTCAACCGCCCCATAACCCGTATCAGCCACGATCTTTTTGATCGCGTCGGTGCTGATAACGGTTGGGTCATAACGGATGGTGGCGTTTTCCAGCGCCAGATTAACACTCACATCCGCAACCCCGTCCGCCGCATTCAGCGCGGTTTCGATCTGGCTGGAGCAGGAAGTGCAGGTCATGCCGGTGATATTGATCTTGAAATCCTCGGCAAATTTGATCTCCGGAGTTGGGGCCGCTTCCACCTCTGGCGCGGCCTTGAGCGCTGGCGTGGCATCGGCGAAAGATGCATCTTCAGCCTCAACCTTGTAATCCAGCCCGGTAACCACGGCTTTCAAAGCGCTGAGGTTGGTGCGTGCAGGGTCAAACTCGATCTTGGCATTGTTATCTTCATGGCTGACATCGGCTTTAAGCACCCCGTCAACCGCCAAAAGCGCCTTTTGCACCTTGCCCGAGCATTTGCCACAGGTCATGCCATAAATCGGCAGATCCACATCGGTTGAGGTCGGCGCTTCCACCGCGTATTCCAGCCCGATCACCACATCTTTCAGGGCGTCAATATCGGTTTTGGATGGATCGAATTCAACCACAGCCCGGCTTTTATCGTGGCTGACATCGGCTTTCACCACCCCGTCCACCTCTTCCAGATGCCGTTTTACCTTTTTTGCGCAGCCGCCGCAATTCATCCCGATTACCGGGAATTCCACCGTTCCGCTTTTGCTAAAATCATCCATAGATTTCACTCCGTTTGTTTTTTCTGGCATCCATTTAGGG